>VBBA01000215.1 GCA_005888675.1 Candidatus Bathyarchaeota archaeon
CGCCTCGGTGAATTTCAAGTATCGATGTACCTGCAAGCCTCACTGCCGTTCTTGAGATAGTGAAAACTTGTTCCCGCACCTGGTCGTATGTGGACAGTTCTTTCTGAATGGATTCTAGGTCTCGTTTCAGCAGCAAGAGTACAGCACTCGGCTAGCCCGGATTACCGGGTTGTGCTCTATAACTTAGTTTGCTCTGGATTCGCTTAGCTCGGAGTGAACTTTGCAGATTCCTCTTTGATTCCGGTTGGTGTTATGATCATCATGTCGATCCCGTCTCCACTTGAGATGTCTCTTGCAAGGGCCGATCTTATCGCTCTCAATATCAATGGTTTGGCCTCCTCTAAGCCCAAACCATCATGATATTCAGCCTCCAATACGCCGGTAGCGATTTCTGCGCCGGTTCCGACGGAGGCGAACTTGTCATCGAGGACGGAGCCGATGGGATCTAGGACGTACAATCCTGGCTTGCCATTGTCCGTGCCTCCAATGATAGTTTGTGCTAGATAAGGGAACATTCGTCTACTAGACAGTAGGCTGCTGATTAGTTTAGCAGCGTTTCTCACTGATCCTTCGCGTCCCCTCTCGAACCTGTATATGCTTAGGTAAGCGTTCGCTTCTCGAGCAAGGACCTGCATATCTCCGATCACTCCGGCACAGGCGAAACCGACGGTGTCGGATACTTTGAACATCTTCTTTGCGGCTTTGCTCATGACGAAAGTCCCGTATGAATAGCGCCGTTCCGAGGCTAATACGACTCCTTCACGACATACGAGCCCGACTGTCGTTGCTCCAGGCATGAAGCCTTCTTCGCTCAAACTCTTTACCGTCCGAGAACGAGACCGTAATCCTCTTTCCTATAAGCCTAAGCCCGTTACCATCACCTGTCTTTGCCAGAGCATCCCCTCAGAAGAATTCTGTCAAGGATCCTGCGTGCCTCTGGCGACGCGTCGAGATTCGAAGTTGTCTATATTCACCGGGGAGCTGAAAACAACCAGATCATCATCAATACCTCTGAAATCGTAGGAGTTGCGAAGGGATCCTTTGCTCTGGCAGACGGTGAGACGTCGATACCTTTCCATCGAATCCTGATAGTCAGGGATCTGGACAAGGGTACTATTCTATGGGAGAAACGGCGTCCAGACTCTCAGGCTTCAAACCTAGACCATCCAAGCTAATCCGTCCCGGCTGATCCAATTCCCCCTTGAGCTGAGACTTCGCCCCAGCCACCCACTCGGCAACTCTCAGATTGGTTTGGACATGCTTTGTCACGCGCGCAATGGATACGTCCGACCTGCCTTCCGCCAATGCAAGATATGGAACGATGATGTCGGCCATATGTCGATCAAGAAAGCAACCCGTCCCAAGATCCTCGACGAGTCTCTCCGCGGCATCGCTCCCAACCCTCTCAGCAGGGACGCCACGATCTCCAAGACTGTCCGCGCCAAGTCGTGCTTCGCAATCGGTTCTTGCAGCCAAGACGATCCCGCTACCAGGTCCTAGATGAATCCTATCTTCAGGTGTTTCGAGTCGGATATCTGGACGAGGGTATCCATTTGCCACAAGAATCTGGACGGCCGAGTCAGCCTGTCGCTGAGCAATATGCGGCGGCAAACGCACTGCATGGCTGACACCTTCAACACTGTTAATCCGGCCAACATTGTCTGGGGTTATCGATCTGAGACCTTTGCAGGGTTCGCTCATGAAACGTATCAGTCCGCCGCCTTTCGGGTAATGTCCTCGTCTCAGAAGTTCCAGGTGTCCACGATAACCCAGCCTCTCAAGAACAGGGAGCTCGACCAAGGGCAAGTAGTCCACTGGCGGACTCCACTTTACATCCGTCCCACCTGTAATCTCCAATTCGATCCTCCTGGGTGCAAATGCCATTATTGGCATCAAGGCTTGGAGAACCAGGGTCACACTTCCCGCGGTGCCTACATCAAACTTGAACTTCCCTGCCCGGATCCTTCCAGGGTTGAATACAAGTTCCTCTGATCCTACCTCTTCCCCTCTGGTTTCAGCATCACAAAGAACAGCGGCAGCGTGAACACCAGTCAGATGCTGTGCCATCAACCCCGGCTTCGGTCGGCCCCTCCGAATGTTTACGACTTTCACATCTTTCTTGAGAACGGCCGATAGAGCCAGCGTCGTCCTCAATATCTGCCCGCCGCCTTCGCCGAAGCTACCGTCCACCTCGATCATATCAGTCGGCAGGGACGAGCTTCTTATGCATCTTTAAAGGGATGATAATTAGGCTCAGATTGAGGGCAGAGTTTCAGTCTTGAGTGAGAATAACAGATTGTTCATTGCTCAACATGAAGACAAATGGTTCGGAGTCATCGTCGATGAGGAGGACAGATTGGTGGCGTCAGCTTTTTCGGATAACCGAGAGAAGCTCGGTAAACACTTTGCACATTTGTCCCGAAATACTAAGCCGGTCGAAAAGGATCACTGGCTCGCCAAAGAAATGATCAGGGTCTACAATGGAAAAGAACCCTCTCGAAAAATCGAGATAGACTTCCGAAACGTCTCAAGCTTCCAGCAGAACGTATACCAAGTGCTCCAGGGTATTCCCACAGGGAAGGTCACAACCTATGGTTCGATTGCGAAAGCGATTGGATCAGGCCCTAGAGCTGTCGGAACGGCCGTTGCGTCCAATCCATATTCTCCATTCATTCCCTGCCACCGAGTAATACCTGCAGACATGAGTATCGGCAACTATTCTATGAACGGGAAACCGAGCATTGAAGGGTGTGAGGTGAAGAGGGAATTACTCGAACGAGAAGGAGTTGTTTTACATGGAGACAAGATCGACGCGTCGTCTCTCTGGAAGCCGAAAGCATAGAAAGAGAAAATGACAACAGGTCTCTACGTCGGCCGGTTCCAGCCCTTTCATCTTGGACATTTGGAAGCTATCCGACACTTACTGGGACAAGTCGATGAGCTAGTCATAGTTGTCGGCAGTGCACAACATAGCCATACAGTAGAGAACCCATTCACGGCAGGTGAACGCATCACTATGATCCGTCGTGCCCTTCAAGAAGCAAACATCAGCCCTGAGAAGTATGTTATCGTGCCATTGCCCGACTGGGATATACACAAGGTCTGGGTCGCCCACCTCTTATCTCAGACACCGGCGTTTCAGGTAGCCTACACTAACGAGCCTCTGACTGGGCGGTTGCTGAAGGAAGCGGGTATCAAGGTGGAACACATCCCCTTCTATCACCGTGACAAATTCACAGCCACAGAGGTGCGGAGACGTCTCTTGGCGGGTGAAAACTGGGAGGAGCTTGTACCAAAATCGGTGGCCAAATATCTCCGACAGATAGGCGGGGACGAGAGAATGCGAGAGATCTCCCAGAGCGACAAGCTTGCCTAGTCAGTAATCCTGAGTCTATCCAGCAGCTTGACGCCTAACTTCTCCGCAGCACTAGCCTCTCTAGCAGCTATTTCCACATAGCCCTGGCTGCCCTCCAAAATAATGAATTCGCCTTTTCCAACTTCATGGTAAGTCTTGGCAAACCTCAATGCGACCGATCGGCCTCGATTCAGTTCGAGCCGTATCTTCGTCCGGGAACGTTTCGCAAGACCTGCCTCCCTTAGATCGACCAACCTTGCGTCGACGATTATATTTCCAAAAATATCAATGTGGACCACTGAGCATTCCACGCGGCCAGCTCTCATGGAGAGAGGACGTAGAGGCAAATCGACGAGTCCATGCTTCTTGCTCCCAGCCTCTGAAGGATGGACGCCACAAGCGATCTTACCCGCCGCAACGGCAAATATGTCACGTCCATGAAATGTCGGTGACACTTTGCGGCCCAGAAACCTAGGATTTTCCATCCGATATGCTTGTTTGTAACCGAGGGTCTCGGCCGCCCTCACCAGCAAGCCGTTATCCGGACCGACAAGAACGTGACCACGCCTACACTCCACAACCACAGGTAATCTCGCACTTCCGACGCCGGGATCTACAACTGCCAAGTGGACTGTTCGACCTGGAAAAAATGGGACCGCCATTTCCAGCAAGAATGCTCCTTCAACAATGTTATGCCTCTCCACTTGATGAGTTATGTCCACTAAGACAGCGTCTGGACAGTTCTTGATCAGGACTAGCTTCATCTCTGCAACATAGGGATCCTTCAGTCCGAAGTCAGTAAGCAACGAAACTAGCTGCATTGATCTAAGCTCATGTGTTAACGTGCTAAGCCTTAAAAGAGCCCCGGCGACGCCGCCAATTCAAAATCATCTTTGCGTGGCTTGGTTGTTAGATCTTGAGTGAGTCCCAAAGACTTCTCATGCTCCCGGGTCCCACCAATGTTCCCCCGAGAGTGATGCGTGCCATGATGAAGCCCCTAATCGGACACAGGGGCCCTGAGTTCAAAGAACTATTCCATCGAACCCTCGACCAAACTAAGAAAGTATTCGAGACAAAGGGCGACCTGGTCATCCTAACCAGCTCCGGCACAGGAGCAACGGAGTGTGCACTTCAGAACGTGACAGACGATGGAGACGAGATAATCGTCACTGTCAACGGCTGCTTCAGCGAACGACTACGCGAGGCCATCAAGTCTTACGGTGGGAAACCAGTAGTTGTCGGAGCCGACT
>VBBA01000174.1 GCA_005888675.1 Candidatus Bathyarchaeota archaeon
CGAGGCTGAGGTCCCATGGATACCAATCAAATAGCCAATTCTCTGTTGATGCACAGAGGCGCGGAAGCAGACCTATACCTATCACAAGTTGGACCGTGGAAAGCAGTTCTCAAGAAGAGAGTCGAAAAGAAATACAGGCAGAAGGATCTAGATGCCTCGATAAGAAGAGAACGCACACTGAAAGAGGCGTCGATGCTAGGTGAAGCGCGAAAAGCAGGTGTCCGAACCCCGAGTGTACTCAAGTTGGACCCAGAAGAATTCTCATTCACAATGGCTTTGATCCCGGGAAAGCTGGCCAGAGACAATCTTGATACGATGAAGCCTGGGGCCCAAGAAGGTTTCTTCGAAGACCTCGGTCATCAAGTAGGACAGTTACATCTTAGAGGAATCGTCCACGGCGATCTCACCACCTCGAACTTGATCATATCGGAGGAAAATATTGCGTACATGATAGACTTCGGATTGGCCAATTACTCTATCGAGGCAGAGGATCGAGCGGTAGATCTTCACCTTCTGAAGAGATCGATAGTCACAAGTCACAATTTCGGCACAGAGAAATGTTTCAAGGCATTGTCGAAAGGATACACCGCCTCACTCGGCGAGAGAGAAGCGGCCTCCGTCTACAAGAAAGCTAGCGAGATCGCGAGGAGAGGACGCTACTTTGCGATCCGCTAACCCACCTATTTGGCTGGCAACAGGGAACAAGCAAAAGGTCGACGAGGCGAAGGCGATCCTGGAAAAGTACGGCATTCCAGTTCGTCAATTGAATATTGTCAAGACAGAGATTCAATCATTCAGTTTGGAGGATGTTGCCAGATACGCCTCCGAGCAAATATCGGAATCCTCAAAACAGCGTTTGTTAGCTGTTGAAGACTCGGGACTGTTTGTCTCGTCACTGAACGGCTTTCCGGGACCATACTCGTCCTATGTGCACAAGACTCTCGGTGTGCAAGGAGTCTTACAACTACTTGCCAACCAGCATGACAGGCGCGCCGTCTTTCAATGTGCACTGGCATTATCAGGCCCTGGTTTCCGGACCAAGATATTCACCGGAACCGTTCCAGGTAGGATAGCATCGCGTGCTGAGGGTTCTAGCGGGTTTGGTTTCGACCCGATCTTCATACCAAACGGTGCAAGATTGACGTTTGCCGAATCCGGCCGGGATGTGAAGAACAAGTATTCGCATCGAGCACTTGCCTTCCGAAAGTTGGCAGCTTGGTACGGGAAACGTTGGCCATCTAGTCATTTGTCACCGAACGGAGCCCTAAAATAATCGCTGATGGAGTCGAAGGGAAGCTATGTTCAGAATGGTCACTGTGGAGGACGTTGTACGCATTCCTCCACAAAAGTTCGGAGAGCCAATAGACCAAACTGCACGAGAGCAGATCAAGCTCAAGTACGAGAATTACGTGGACGAGAGGCTAGGCTACGTTATCCTAGTCACAAACGTTGAGGTCGACCCTACAGGCAAGATATTGCCCGGGGATGGATCGACCCATCATAGAGCAGTCTTCCAACTCTTGACCTTCTTTCCCGAACTTCACGAAGTGATCGAGGGAGAAGTTGTCGAAGTCACCGACTTCGGGGCCTTCGTCCGTATAGGTCCAGAAGACGCATTGTTGCACGTATCCCAGATCATCGACGATTTCATCACCTACGACGAGAAACACGGCACCCTCTCGGGCAGAGAGACTCAACGAAAACTGGGCAAAGGAAACATGGTCCGAGGACGAATAATCGCGGTAAGCTTCCCACGAGGAGGTTCAGGTGGAAAGATTGGAATGACATTGCGCCAACCGTTTCTCGGAAGGATTGAATGGATCCAAGAGGCATTGAAGGGTCCAGTCAAACCCGTGAAGGGCGATCGAGAAGGACCGCCGGTTTCCGCGACCGCCCCGAGACGTGGAGGTTCGGAGCGTAGGCCTTGACAGACAAAGCATGTAAGAATTGTCGAATGATTAGCGCGGGCCCTGTCTGTCCAAACTGCAAACAAACCAATCTCAGCGATGATTGGACGGGACTAGTGGTAATAATTGAACCGGGCAATTCTGAGGTGGCCCGTTTGATGGGTATTAAGGTCCCCGGAAGATTCGCGATACGAGTAAGATAGACACAATTAGCCTAGGCTTTCGTTGGATAGTCTGTGAAGCTGCAAGAGCCACAGACCCATCTTTCCTTAGGCTGCTTGTGATACGCCATCACAGCACCGCATCTCGGACATTTCTTGTTCTTCATCTTCACGCCTGAAGGGGAAACTTCGTACAATTCATTCCGTTGACGGTTGCTCTTCCTTTTCGACTTCGTTGGTGCCGGCTTGACTTGTTCTTTCTTCGGTGGCGGCTGAGACATTGTTGATAGGACCGCCGTCCATCCTGATCGGGTTATTTAGCTTGTTTTTCCATTGAACAATTGGGGAAACCTTCATAAAAGCCGGGTCACTTCCCTGTTCACTTCGCCAAATGAGAGTTGGAATAGATGGCGCAAAAAACAACATACATACGTTTTCAGGTACCGAAGGAGGCCTCCGACAAGGCCTACCAGCTACTGCAAGTAGCAAAGGACACTGGAAAGATCAGAAAAGGCACTAATGAAAGCACGAAAGCGATCGAGAGAGGATCTGCCAAACTCGTCGTTATCGCGGAAGACGTAGAACCACCACAAATCGTCGCCCACCTGCCAATACTCTGCGACGAAAGAAAGATCGCCTACTTATTCGTCCCAAGCAAGCTGGAGCTCGGCAAGTCCGCGGGACTAGATGTTGGCTCTGCAGCCGTATCGATTCTTGAACCTGGGGATGGTGCTGAGGCGTTACGGGAATTGCAGAGTGTTTTCAACGGGCTTAGAAAATCCGGTGCCGCATAGTGAGCCGGGCCAGAGACAGGACTGAAGAAGGTCTAACACCCGCCGAAGTAACCCAGATCATTGGCAGAACCGGTGTAACCGGTGAAGTAATCCAGGTCAGGGTTAGAGTCGGCGAGGGACGAGACAAGGGACGAATTATCACTCGTAATGTGAAGGGACCGATCCGTCTCGGCGATATTCTGATGCTTCGCGAGACCGAGCGGGAAGCTAAGAAGATCCGGTAGAAGAGAGCACTCATGCCTAGGACGTTCAAGTGCAGCTTCTGCGGAAGAAACTTCAACAACACCACTGGATTAATGCATGTGAAGAACGATGGGACGATAGTCTATCTCTGCTCCCGTCGATGCCGAGTCAGCATGTTATCATTCAAACGCGATCCAAGAAAGATGAAGTGGACGGAGTATTACGGGAAGAGAGAGAAGGGTCGCTGACCGCCCCCGCCTCGTCGCAGCAACAAAAACAAGAGCAGCAGTATACATTCTCATTCCTCAAGCCTGAAGCAGTCAAGCAACGACTTGTCGGAGAAGTAGTCTCTCGTTTCGAGAGGAAGGGCTTCACGATTCGGGAGCTGCGATTGCATCGCATGACTAGGAGCGAGGCGGAACGACTGTACTACGTGCACAAGGGCAAGCCATTCTATGAGGAACTAGTAAGTCATGTTACCTCGGGACCCGTGGTCCTCATGATCGTTGCCGGTCCGTCACCTGTCGAGACTGTCCGGAAATTGATTGGTGGGACGAACCCGTTGACAGCCGAGCCCGGAACTATTAGAGGCGACTTCTCAACATCGATCACAGCGAATGTAGTTCATGCCTCTGACACTTCGGAGAATGCGAGAAAGGAAGCATCAATCTTCTTTCCGCCAGATGCGCTGAGATAGTCTTTTTCCTGCTCCTTCGTTCAGAATAGTCTCAATAGTTTAATACGAACCAGGTTCAATTTGGCTATGTCCCTAAGACACTGGAGGCCTGGCATGAATGTCAACAACGATCCGGCAGCCGATAGTAGTAGTCCTAGGCCATGTTGACCACGGCAAAACCACACTATTAGATCGCATCAGGGGAACTTCTGTTGCTGATAGAGAGCCAGGTCAAATTACCCAATGGATCGGCGCTAGTCTGATTCCCGAGCAGACTGTTCTGAAGATCTGTGGTCCATTACTAGAAAGGTTCGGATTCAAGATCGAAGTGCCCGGACTATTATTCATCGACACTCCAGGACATGAAACATTCAGCAACCTCCGCCGTCGAGGCGGCTCCGCCGCAGATGTCGCCATCCTGGTCGTCGATCTAACGAAAGGCATTGAGCCACAGACCGTCGAGTCGATGAATATTCTCAAAGCAAGAAGGACTCCCTTCCTTGTCT
>VBBA01000175.1 GCA_005888675.1 Candidatus Bathyarchaeota archaeon
TCCACATGTACTGCTACAGTAACAGATACCGCGGCAGGAACTGTTAGCACACCAACAGGATCAGTCACATTCACAGTAAGCGGTGTTACAGGCACATTCACAACCTGCGCACTAGCCGCCGGAACAACAGCAGGAACTGCCACATGCACTTCCACGTTTACAGCGTCGACTTCTGGCACTGCAACGATCAATGGAAGCTACAGTGGGGATTCGACTCATGCTACAAGCAGCACAACTACTGCTGCAACTGTTGTGGTCAATAAGAGGACAACGACTACAGCGGTCACATGCACCAGTCCTGTATTCGTTAATCAGGGCTCAACATGTACTGCAACAGTAACTGACACTTCAGTCGCACCAGTCAGCACACCAACAGGCTCTGTAACATTCACAGTCAGCGGTGTAACAGGAACATTCACAACCTGTACATTGGCTGCTGGAACAACTGCCGGGACCGCAACATGCACTAGCACATTCACGGCTTCGACGGCAGGAACTGCAACAATCAACGGCAGTTACAGCGGTGACTCGATTCATGCTGTCAGTAGCAGTACCACTGCGGCAAGTGTCACAGTTAATCTGCGTACGACTAGTACGACGGTGACGTGCAGCCCGGCGACACTATCAGCAGGGCAGAGCGCAACGTGCATTGCGACGGTTACAGATATTGCAGCAGGCACGGTATCTACGCCAACAGGCTCTGTCACCTGGACAAGCACCACAGGAACTATCACGGGCTCCCCGTGCACATTGGCCGCAGGAGCTACAACAGGAACCGCAACATGCTCAGTAACCTATACGGCTGGCACGGGTACAACTAACTCGATAACAGCAACCTACGGCGGCAGCACGGTTCATGCCTCGAGCACTGCAAGCTTCACATTCGGAGGCGTCCATTCAACTACAACATCGATTAGCTGCAGCCCCTCAACAGTAGTCATCAACCAAGCATCCACGTGCACGGTAACAGTAGTCGACACATCAGCAAGTGGAGCCACTACCCCAACGGGCACAATCGCAATAACAGTAACAGGCACCGCTTCTGGAACATTCACGTCATGCAATCTGGCAGCAGGAACGACCGCAGGAACAGCTACCTGCACATTCACCTTCCTGCCGTCCACCGCTGGCACAGCAACTATCAATGCCTCGTACAGTGGCGACTCTACTCACTCTGCAAGCAGCACAACCACACCTGCAACCATCACAGTCAACAAACGCACAACGACTACCAGCGTGACCTGCACCAGTCCAGTATTCATCGGACAGGGATCAACATGCACCGCCACCGTGACAGACACCTCAGTCGGAACAGTTAGCAGCCCGACAGGCTCAGTGAGCTTCACTGTTTCCGGCGTGACCGGAACACGTGCACCAGCACCTTCACAGCCTCAACAGCAGGAACAGCAACAATCAATGGCAGCTACAGCGGTGATGCGACTCATGCCACAAGCAGCACGACGACCGCAGCTAGCGTAGTCGTTAATCTACGAACAAGCACTACAACTGTCACATGCATGAGCCCAGTCGTGATTAACCAAGGATCGACATGCACAGCAACAGTAACAGACACCGCAACAGGAACAGTGAGTACGCCAACTGGATCAGTATCACTCAGTGTTAGCGGCGTAACAGGAACATTCACAACATGCACATTGGCAGCAGGAACGACCGCAGGAACTGCGACATGCACCAGTACATTCACAGCTTCAACCGCTGGGACAGCAATGATAAACGGTAGTTACAGCGGAGACTCGACACACGCCACAAGCAGCACAACCACAGCCGCAAGTGTAACCGTCAACAAGAGATCCACATCCACATCAGTCGTATGCCTACCATCAACAATTACCATCGGCCAGTCGACAACCTGCACCGCAACCGTCACAGACAATGACGTTGGAACGGCCATTACTCCAACAGGCACTGTCACATTCGGAAGCAGTGGAACAGGCACATTCACAGGCTCGCCATGCACATTGGGAGGCACAGGATCATCGGCAAGCTGACCGATACGATTACAGGCACATACAGCGGCGACTCTACTCACAACACCAGCAACGGCAATGCAACCGTCAGTGTTCAGCCAACGCAAGCAACTAACGCTGTAGCTTGCAGCCCGTCGACTATCACGGTAGGTCAATCCTCAACATGCACAGTTACTATCTCAGGCACTTCGACGGGCGCGCCTACTCCAACAGGCACCGTAACCTTCACGGCGACAGGAGTAACACCTTCGTTCACCAACAACCCATGCACCCTGGCAGCCGGAACAACTGCAGGGACCGCCTCATGCTCAGTAACATTCAGCGCTTCAACCACAGGTGTTGCAACCATTCAGGCAGCATACAGTGGAGATACCAACTATGCAGCCAGCACTAGTACGACAACAGTCATGGTCAACCCAGCACCAACCAGCACCTCCGTCAGCTGCAGTCCAGCCTCCATAAACATCGGAGGATCAGTGACATGCACCGCGACGGTAATGGACACAAGCGGAACCGGAGCAACTACGCCCACGGGCAGCGTCACATTCGGAAGCAGTGGAACAGGCACATTCACAGGCTCGCCATGCACGAGCGGCACAGGTTCTTCCGCATCATGCTCGGTGACCTACAGCCCAACAGGAACAGCACCCAGAACTGACACTATCACCGGAACCTACTCGGGCGACACTAAGCACGGCACGAGCCGAGGAACTTTCAACCTCTCAGTAGTCGCTGACCAGCCTCCGGTAGCAAGCTTCACAGAATCCGCAACCACAGCACCAACAGGAACAACGATCACATTCGACGCCACCGCGTCCCGTGACCCTGACGGCACAATCGTCAGCTACTCATGGAACTTCGGCGACGGCATGACCGCCACAGGAGCAACCACCAGCCACTCCTACACAACAGCCGGAAGCTACACGGTCACATTGACAGTCACAGACAACAGCGGCTCAACAGGCATGAGCACCGCAACCAAGACAATCACTGATAGATCACCAACTGCGTCCTTCACCTTCACACCAGCCAACCCGACAGTAGGACAAACAGTCACATTCGACGCATCTAGCAGCATGGACCCCGACGGGACAATAACCAACTACGCATGGGACTTTGGAGACACCTCCACAGGCACAGGCGTAACCACAACACACGCATACGCAGCAACAGGCACATACACCGTCACGCTAACAGTGACAGACAACAGTGGAAACGCCGGAACTTCATCCGCGACGATCACGGTCTCGACACAACAGCCAGGAGCTCATGTGAGCTTCTTCCAGTGGAGTGTCAGACCACAGTACAAGAAGTTCAGCATCAGCAAGCAGGGACCAATAGAATCGATCCAGGCATTCGCAGTCAATGACGGCAACAGGACAGTCTTCTCGTACGTCCGGTTCGTCATAACAGGCGACGGCGGAGTCAACACAGTACTATACACGCAAGTAGTACAGTTGGCACCGGGCCAAGAGATCAACGGGAACACTGACCCGAGGTTTGCAGCCTCGTTCATCCCCACCGTATCGGGCACATACTTCATCCAGGCGACGGTATACTACAGTGCCTCGTCGACACCAGCCCCGATTGGCGACCCATCCTACACAGCGAATCCGAACACGGCGAACAGCACCTTCGTCGTCCGTCCGTAAGACGACGAGGCTAATGTCGCCGCTCCCCCTCTTTCCCCGTTTTCTTGGGACCTTTGCAGGACTCTCTATTCAAAAACCGTGGATGAAATGAAGTCATCATCATTCTAACAGCCTTCACATTCGGACCTAAGATAGTCCCGGTTCAAGCAACTGCGTGGGGCTCTACCGGAGCACTACCGGGTGCCGATCAATACTCGAGTTCATTCCCAAAACTATTGCAATCCAGTAATGGATCCGTCTGGATGGTCTGGGAGAAGGTAATCACCAGCTATGGCCAAGTATACCTGATGGTCAACAATGGATTCGGCTGGAGCGGAGAAATATCACTAATCAACAGCAACGGAGCCTTCGACGACATCACTCCAGCCCTCGCACAATTAGTCAACGGAACAATAGTACTCGTTTGGTCTAGGGGTGCACCTGGAAGCGGAGGATGTTTTCAGGGCAACACCTACAGCCTGTACACGGAAAGCTATACGAACGGAAAATGGTCCAGCCCAACAATTCTGACCCAGGGACCCGGCGACGACATCAGCCCAGCAATTACCAGATTACAAGATGGAAGGATGATGCTGGCATGGACAAGATGCACCTCCACAAACGGCCGCGGAGACGTCTACTACAAATTGTACAGTGGGATATGGGGCGCAGAAAATCTCTTGGTAGGATCCGGGACGAACGAAGAGAAACTGCCGGGGATTACACAGACTGCTGATGGACGTGTTTGGGTCGTCTATAGTGCGAATACTGCTTCTGGCAATGTAAACCAGCTCTGGGACGTAATATGGAACGGAACTGGTTGGACTAATCCGGCCGTGTTCACGAATCCCACAGCGGATGATGATTGGGCATCGATGGCGCAAGACCGGAACTTGACGATATGGGTGTTTTGGGCCAGAGACTTGGCGAACGGCACAGTAAGTGGGCAACCGACATTCCAGTACGACCTCTTTTACAAGAACTCAACAGACAACGGCCAGACATGGAGTCCAGAACAGACGATCGCTCCAAACATAAACAGTGATGACAAGCAACCTTTCGTGATGCAAGCCGCGAACAAGAAGCTCTGGATGGTCTACAGTTCCAACCAAAGACTAGGGAATCCGTTCCGGACTTTCAACCTCTATTTAGTAACCTCTGAGATAATCAAGGTGCACGATGTCTCGGTCGTATCAGTCCTGCCACCGCCCATGACCTCAAAGTTCAGCCGGATTGGCGACACTGTCAACATGACCGTCACAGTCGCCGACCCTGGAGATTTTGCGGAATCGCCAAGGCTGAACTGTTACGCAAATACTACACGGATTTATGTCGCGACCATTCCGCTAACGGCAGGTCAGACGAACACAGTCAGGATACCCTGGAACACGACAGGGACTATGGCCGGCATGTACCTTTTCCGAGCCACATTTGCTACGGTTGCCGGCGAGTTCCTAACATCCAACAATTCGTTCAACAACACCACGCCTTTTCCTCTCTCGTTCCATGGCGACGTAAACCGTCACGGTAGAGTAGACATTACCGACTTGTCAACTGTCGCGGCACACTTCGGCTCCGCACTAGGGTCTGTATCCTACACAAACATCGCCGACCTGAACCATGACAACAAGATCGACATTGTCGACCTGGCAATCGTCGGTATCGACTTCGGCAAAGTACTAGTCATACATGATCTCGCGATACTCAGCATCACACGCCCATCCATAACACCGAGATTCGGAGAACTCATCAAGGTAAACGCGACGATATCCAATCTTGGAGGATTCACAGAATCCTCGCAGGCAACTCTAAGCCTCAACTCGACAATAGTCGCAACTGTCCCAGTAACAATTACGCAGGGTCAGACTTTAACGATCACATTCTCTTGGAACTCAACAGGCCAAGTCCCGGGACGCTATACAATGTCGATTGTAATCAGTCCGGTCGCTGGCGAAGTGGTAACATCGAACAACTCACTCAACTCAACTTTGACCATTACATTTCGAGGAGATGTCAACCGCGACCTGAAGGTCGATATTAGCGATATGGCCCTGGTTGCGGGCCACTTTGGGGCAATACATGGAACACCAGCCTACCTTGCCGCAGCGGATCTGAACCATGACGGAGTCATCGACATTACAGATATGGCGATTGTCGGGGCAGACTTTGGCAAAACCATAACCTGAACAGGCGTCGAGCCCAAACTCTTCTACATGTATCCGGAGCAACCCAAGTAAATCCAAAGGAACACGAGCAAAACACCTTTTTTTATACGTGAAAGCGCCGGTTGCCATGACCTTGTACATCCCCCGACGCCTAGTTCTAGATAATCATCACCGCAATATCCGGGCAGTTCTCGTGGACATTATGGTCATCGAAGGAGGATGTCAGTAAGAAAATGAACGGCAAGAAGATCCTGATCCTTACATTAGCGGTCCTCCTAGTTCTTAGTGCAGCACTGGCAAGCACGCCATTAACCCCGATTCCGTCAGCCCACGCTACGGGCGGCTTAGCGTCCACATCGTCTGTGCAACTAGACGCCAGTAGCACATGTAGTCCCACCACTGGTGTGTGTACGAAAAACATGGTTACGGCAACTCTTTCCACAGCCGCAACATTCAGGGCGGGAGCAGTAATCACTGGCGCGGCGAATCCGACTCCCAATCAAGCCCTGCTTGCGAACGCGAACTTCAAGTTCTGTGTCTTCGTAGGCAGCCCTCAGGCATGTAGCTCATCGACGGTATGGGTCGCAGGTGCGATAGTAATCGTTGACGCTAATGGCAATAATGTGTATGATGCCGGCGAGCAGGTGGTTGCAGGCTCGGCGCCTCTAATAGGTACCGTTGGCTTCAAGGCTGACCCGAAGATCAAGTTTATCGATAGTAATCCTAATGGTGTTTATGATTTCGGCGAGACCGTTGTATACGACAACGGCAGTACTGGTTTGTGGTCGTCTGTTGCGAATGATCCTTTCATTGGTCCAGCGGTATTTGGATGGCAGCTGTCGATAAGTTATGACCCCACAGTCCTAATACCTCAGATGGATCCCTGCCTTGCAGCAAGCGCCCTTGGTTGCGCTGCAGCTAGTACTTCCCTAGATGCTGCAGGGAGTACGGTAATACTTGGAGGCACTAGCACCAATTGTCCTCTCTACCAACGAACTCCGACCTTAGAGCCGACCGGAGGTTGTAACTTTGCCGCAGCTATTAGTGCCAATACTGGCAGCATAGCAATCTCGGCGTCAACTGGGAAGTTACTGATTGGGTTCACGTATCTCGCTCCTCACAACGGGACTTTCATCAACCAAGCCGTTCTCTTGGGTAACGTTGCCTTCGAACTCCTGAAATCAGGCAGTACTAGCATATCGATGACTGCTGCGGACTTGAAGTTCGTGGATATCAATGCGAACGTGATACCCGAATACGGTCTCGGGGTACAATCTACTGACACAATCACAGTCACCAATCCTCCTCCTATCGCTAGTTTCACTTCTACTCAGCTTCCTTCAGGTGATCCATCTTGTGCTCCAATTACTGGTTCTAACTGTAGCAATATCGCCTTCCGTTTTGACGGATCTGCGAGCGCTGCTGCTGGAACTGCAACCATCGCGAACCCGGGTGGCTACTTCTGGGACTTTGGCGATAGTACCCAAGATTCTTCGACTGCTGCGGCTAACTTATGCGCTACCCCTAGCGGGTTCGTCTACCTTACATGCAACCAGGGTACGATGGCTGTTCATGATTTTGGTGCTACCGTTGGGAGTCTTGGGCCGGGAACGTACGATGTGTCCTTGCGCGTTGTTGATAGCGACGGTGCGACAGGCTCAGCCCGTGACAATACCGGAGCAGTCATTCTGAATGCTCAGCCAAGTCATATCGATCACATGGTGGCCGCCGTTCCTTCTGCCAACCCAACTACTGCATCGGTATCTTGCGCTCCTTCGAGTGTTGCTTTT
>VBBA01000176.1 GCA_005888675.1 Candidatus Bathyarchaeota archaeon
CAAGAGTTCTTTTTCCAAAACTACTATCGTCGCGCATGGGAAATTGGGACCGGTCCTAGGATGGTCATTGAGGCTGCTTTCAGAGGGAAGGACCCGAGGATAGTAGAGCGAGCATACGAAACATACCGAGGAATATTTTCGAGCACGGTCGAACGAGTACGCCTTCAAAAGGGCGCAATGGAGTCATTGATTGGATTGAAGCAAAAGGGGATCAAGGTCGGGATAGCTACCATGAGATACACCAGGTTAACGGTAGAAAAGGAAGTGAGCGCATTGGGGCTGGACCCGATGGCGGACACATTGTACACTAGACAAGATCTCGGTCACCAGGCCAACCCACTTGAATCACTTGAGGAAACCGTGAACAAGCGGGCCAAACTCGTTCAGAAAACTCTCGATCATCTGAAATTGAATCCATCAGAAGCGTTCCTTGTCGGGGATTCATGGTGGGATGTCAGGGCCGGAAAGAAGGTCGGGATGAAGACTGTAATCGTGAAGACCGGCTTCTCATTCCACAACGATTTCTCCAGTGAACAGCCTGATATCATGATAGGCTCGCTTGAGGAATTGCTAACGATTACCAGAGAAAAGGGATGGGTCTAACAATCTCGAATCTTAGCTTGCTGGTTGTAGGTCCGTAGTGGATATTGCATCAACACCGTTCTTTTCCAGCTCGACGATTAGGCGATTTAGGCCCAACCAGTCGCTCGCGATATGGCCCGTAACTACAAGGTTTCCTTTTTTCCCATCGACGAGACGTGTCAGATCAACGTCTGAAATATGAATGTAAGATACAGTGTCGACTCCATACTGAAAGTAGGCCTCTGCCACATCATATCCTCCATTAGTATACGCAGCATGCGAAATCGCCAGTTTGCCCAATCTATTCCTAGGTGAACCCAGTCTCACCTCGATCTTAGTCAGGGCGTTTCGGTACTCTGATAGACGATTGAGCCGCGACACCATGTCAGACACTCTAGCACCATGATCTAATCCTTTGACCGTCTGAACCATTATTTTTCTACCTATCTCGTCGCATGGACTATGAATAGACACCAAGGGGATCCGAAGCCTTCGCGCTGCCGAAGGGATCTGATCATAATTTCTCGAATGGTGCTGAATCTCCAACTGGTGAAGCTTTGACCTAACTGCTGTCTCGGCTGCTCTCTTCGGGACACCTGCACCTATCAATTGGTCAACGTGTCGACGGAACACTTTGTAGCCTTCAAGCTGCGCCTTTCCACCGGCCGGATGGTGAGCGATAACGGCGTCACATCCAAGCTCGCGTGCTAGAAGGAGTTCGCTTGTTCCAACATCTATCGCGACAAGAACTCGTTTGATCCCATGTCCCTTGACATGTATCCCACTGTCAGCTGGGACGTTCCTCATCCCGGCAAGTTTGAGAGCGAACCGCATTATTCGGTCTGTATCCATCAAGCCAGCAACACTTCTCGTGGACCGAATTGGTGCACGGTATTTGGCTTACTGGGGCCTTCCGCCCCTCGTCATTCTTTTGAGATCTAGAACTTCGTCGAGTTTTTCCTTCGGCAGGATTTTCTCTTCAAGTATTGCTTGTCTTACAGGTTTATTCTCAGCAACAGCCTTTTTGGCAATCTTCGCTGCGTTGTCGTAACCAATCGCTGGAGCTACGGCTGTGACGAGTGCAAGGCTCTTCTCGGCATACTCGAGACATTTCTGTCGATCCGCGATTATACCCTTGACGCATTTCTCACCAAATAGTTTGGATGAGGTTGAGAGTATCTCAATCGACTCTAGGAGGTCATATGCGATGACCGGCATCATTATGTTGAGCTCCAACTGTCCGAACAAGCCACAAGTTGTGATTGATGTATCGTTTCCGACGACTTTCGCTGCGACCAATGTTACCGCTTCTGGAATAACCGGATTCACTTTGCCGGGCATGGCGCTCGATCCCGGTTGGGCCGCCGGAATCTCGATCTCTGCAATGCCAGTCCGAGGCCCCGAAGCAAGCAGTCGGAGATCGTTCGCTATTTTCATTAGACTGACGGCAATAGTCTTGAAGAAACCACTAGCCTCGACGCAGCCATCCTTCCCTTGCATAGACTCGAAAGTGTTATCGGCTTTTCGGAATTCAAGCCCCGTTAGACGATTGATCTCCCGTATCGCAAGCTCTGCATATTTCGGATGAGTATTGAGTCCTGTTCCAACCGCGTTCCCACCCAATGGGAGCTCAAGTAACGCATCTCGTGCCTTTTCAGCTCGTCTAATTCCGTGGTTTATCATGCTCGCATATCCACTGAATTCCTGGCCAAGAGTAATCGGGACAGCGTCTTGAAGATGAGTTCTGCCCGCTTTGACAATATCCTCGAACTCCTTCGCTTTGCCGTCCAAGGACTTAGCTAGAACCTGCAGAGACGGTAATAGCTTCCGAGTCACCGCTTCAGCTGCCGCTATGTGGATTGATGAGGGGAACACGTCATTGGTCGACTGCGCCATGTTCACTTGATCGTTCGGATGAATGAGTCCCTTTTGCCCTCTCTCGCCGCCCAACAGTTCGATCGCACGGTTGGCGAGGACTTCGTTCATGTTCATGTTCGTTGACGTCCCGCTCCCAGTCTGAAATACATCCACGACAAAGTGTTCGTACAGTGAACCTTCCATAACCTCCTTCGCCGCCGAGACTATCGCATTCCCTTTCTTCTCATCTAGTAATCCAAGTTGCATGTTGGCCTTTGCTGCAGCAAGCTTGACCAAAGCGAGTGCCCGAATGAAATCCTTCGAAAAACGAAGACTAGATATCGGGAAATTGTCGACAGCCCGCTGGGTCTGCGCGCCCCAGTAAGCCCAACTCGGAACCTTCACATCGCCCATAGTGTCCTTCTCGATCCGATAATCCCCGACAGTCTTCATCGCTCCCACTCATCTACACTCTCTTTTCTGAGAGACTTGATTTTTGTCAGTGTCTAAAAAAGGCTCCCCAGTACAAGCGCATCAGTTTCGGCTTGCTCTATCATCTATCAGCGGTTGACCAACAGACGCGGCGCCATCTTGATTTCGCTCGATAAGATGCGGCAGAACAGTCTCGAATTGAATCGACAGCTCCAGCTTGTGAGAGCTCTTCTGGACGAAATAGCGGAAACTCGGAAGAAAACTCTGTCCAAGCATTAATCGCATTAGAGTGCCGGAGAGGGCTTAAGAGCCGGCCTTTTCAGCCGCGTCCCGCATACAGGGCATTTGGAGAGCGATCGATAACGCGACTCACAAGGTATCGAGACACGGACGGGCAGGAAAAAATCGGAGTCTCAACAGATTCAAACCAGATTGTAGAAGTCAAGAAATCAGGAGATTCTGGAGAGCCGCTACTAGAATTCCTTCAGGGACGGGACATTGAGAAGAAGGTGCAGTCCGCAATCAAGAATGGTGTCGGTGGCGGAAAGAATCAAGTTGTCAAGCTGGATCGCGTGACAGTGCTTCCGCCGGTCAGGAGGCCGGGCAAGATCATCTGCATGGGAGGCAACTTCTCTGATCATCTCAAGGAAGGAACGAGCTCCCTGCCGCCCTTCCCTATCTCCTTCTTGAAAGCCCCTTCTGCATTGACAGGTCACTTGGCACCGATACTCTATCCGCCAAGAGTCAAGCTTCTCGACTATGAGGTCGAACTCGCAGCTGTGATTGGGCAGAGGTGTAAGGACGTGTCGAAGGAGGACGCATTGGACTACGTCGCAGGATTCAGCGTCTTTGATGATATCAGTGCGCGTGATATTCAATTTGCGGAGATGAAGCGTGGATTCTGTAACCTTGGGAAGAACTTCGCAACCTTCGCGCCAATGGGACCCTACCTTGTAACTCCTGATCAGGCCGGAGAACCGGACAACATGAAAATGGAATTACGAGTGAACGGTAGCACGAGACAATTGTCGAGCACTAAAATGATGGTTTTCAAGATCAGAGAATTGATCGAGTTCTTCTCC
>VBBA01000177.1 GCA_005888675.1 Candidatus Bathyarchaeota archaeon
ATGACTTAGTACTGAATGATGTTGACGATGGTCCGTTTTTGAAGTATGCTTTCACTGGTGGCGTGAAGAGGTAGTAGAGCATCAAGATCAATATCACGGCTCCAACTATGGCACCTATCGAGCCTGAAGCTGCCAGTACTATGGTGCCAAGAAGCGATAGGATGCTGAAGATCATGCCTAGTGTTCTTGCCCAGCCTTTGCCGTTGAGGAAGCCCCAGCCTGTCAGTAGCCAGATAAATCCGAAGAAGATGACAACGCCTGCGATGACGAAGCCTAGTGTAGCCAGCAGGCCTCCAACACCGAAGCCTATGCTAGCGAACATGGACGAGAATGTTGCGATGGCAATGCCTCCGATCAATCCGACTACGCCGGCAAGCATCGCGATTATCGCGATTATTGTTACGCCCGTTGGTCTTGGCGATTTTTGCATGAGCCCGGGTAGCGATACTGCCTATCATTAACACGAACGTTACCCAAGACCACGAGAGTGAGTTAGCCTTCGTGGGTCAAAAATAAGGGAGAGCGGACCGGTGCGTCCGCGATTGACTGCAGTAATGGGCTGAGTTACATTGTGCTCGTGGGCGATGCAGTCTGTAAGGCCTGCTTTGGTCTGAAGAAATGTCCAAGCAAGTATCCGTAAATCAGGCTAGCGATGAGCCCGATGAGTACTGATACCGCAATGTATGTAGTACCGTAGCCGAAGTTGCCAATATTGCCGAGGATTCCGATAATCCAGAGGATAATCCCAAACACTAAGCCTCTCATCTCGAAGCTCTTGCTTGTCATGTACTTGTTGGCGACCGCGGCAAATATGACCCCAAGGATAACTCCGCCTATGATGCTGCCGACGAACGTGCCAATTACTAAAGCGTATAGTGCTTGATCGATGGTAATGCCCGCCGGAAGAGTTCTCTTGATAGAGTCACTGGTGAAGCTAAAGGTAGCGTAGATGCCAACTGCTTCTATTATTCCTAGGACGACACCGGCGATTGCTCCTGCTTTGGCTCCTCTGCCGTAATCTGCCATGGTTGTCGTTTCTGAAACGGTTGTGTATATAAGATGCAATTCCTCTGACTGAATGCCTATCGAAGAGGGGTTTCTGAGGGCAATAATCGTGGACTTACGGATGGCACAAGCCCTGAGACTCTCAGAATGACTCTCCTTCTCAGGTTGAAAAGGAGGAGGAAAAAGCCGATGCCTACGGCTGTCATCCCTAGAGCTCCCTTGAGCTCAAGGATAGGGGATAGACCGATGAAGAACCCGAGAGCTCCAGATGCCAACTTCAACCGTTGAAGATCACTAAACCCTTCTTTTGCCCATCTTCTCAATAATCTCTCGAATCCAAATACAATAGACGCTCCAATTAGCATGGTCCCTGCAGCCCATGGGACTGTGGCGGGGCCGAGGCCCGTGAAAAAGAAGAAGAATACTAATGGCACGGATACTCCAGTGATTACAAGTTTCTTCGAGACTTTCAGGTTCTGGGATGCTGGTATCATTGGCTTGATTCTCTTGGCAAGCCACGCCAGCACTAACACGGCGACCACGCATCCAATCAAAGCTGTCGCGGGCGCATCATACGGAAAAGCGGCGAAACCGAGAAGCACTGCAAGGACGAACAGAGACCGGAATAGCCATCTCTGTTTCTGAGAGAGCCATATCTGCGATCTTGCTGCTGGATTTGTGAGCTCGACTAGAAGTATCGGGATCGTGATGCTGAAGATTGAATGGTATATTGTAAGCCATTCTGCCCAGACCCAATTCACACCCAGCCATCTACCATATGTCCCGAGTACTCCTAGATCCTTCCATGTCGGGCTGAAGAAACTCCGGACCATGATCCCTTCTTCGATGATCCCGTATGCCGCGCCGAGCAGTAGTATCGAATACCATCCCTTTTTCCATCGTCTTGCATAATCTCTGACGAGGAGGGCTCCGCTCCCGTAGAGTGCGCAGAGTAGGGAGAATGCTAGAGGATTGAAGAATGCTAGTGGAGGTGAGGAGCCGGATAATAGCTCGCCTATCGCGGGCGACAGGACGAACAGGAAGAGTATTGGTTTCCTGAAATCTGTCTTCGAGGGTTGCGCTAGGTCCAACTTTTCAGTCGGTAAGTTGGATTTTAGAGATGCAAAAAAGAGAGTTGGTACTCCGGGCTGTGACTGTGGGTCAAGCCCGCTTCGTTATCTGAGCTAGCTAGTTGACCGTTTCTGGTCGGTTTAGCGTTTGCTCCAGACGCCGATGGTGTTGCCGTGTGGGTCCTTGAGAGTTCCCCAATACCCCATGCCGCCACCGATGGCTGTCTTTCGCTTCAACGGTCTACCGCCCAGAGACTTTGCCTTTTGCAACGCTTGTGGTATGCTCTTGACATCTACGTAGAATTGTGTTGTGCCTGGTTTGACGGTCTTGGAGAGGTTAAACCCTCCTCCGACTGCACTGGTTTTTGGCGTTGTGCGGAACATCATGTAGCCGTCGCCGAATTGCTCGAATTTCCACCCGAAAAGTCTCGAGTAGAACTTCTTAGTCTCTGTAAGGTCTTTGGACGCTAGCTCGATATGGTTGATTGTTCGTCCCATGGTTGCGCTCAGATGGAAGTGTACCTGTTTAAAAATCCTAACATTAGAACAGAAAACAGCGGTTTCCTGTCAGTTTTTCAATAAATGGCCGAGAAAGAGGCGTTTGAAGCGTTGGGATTTGAGGTTCGTGCATATTTTGATGGGATTCTCTGTCCAAATATTATCCGCTTCTTCGCGACGCTCGGTCACCGTCATACCTGTAGTATACTCACCTTTCGTCTCGATCTTCACCGAACGCTCGATGAAATGATACAGGGAAGGCTGGATCACAGCCCCTACTGCTATTGGATCGTGAAGCTCGAACATATGCCGTTTCTGCATGGTATTTGCAAGTATCCGGGTGGCAAAGACGGATACTCCATTCTTCGTCGCTTTGACCCTTGAGTACTCGGCGGAAGTTAACCAGTTTTCGGGAGCAGAAGTAACGTCAAGTCCAACAGCTCTCACACGTATTCCGGATTCGAAGACTATCTTCGCCGCCTCGGGATCGGAGTAGATGTTGAATTCGGCGACCGGAGTCACGTTTCCATAACCGTGCCTCGATAGTCCGAACGCGCCCCCCATGATCAACAGCTCGCCAATTCGTCCCGAGATATTTGGGCTGTTTGTGAGTACTGCTGCAATGTTTGTTAATGGTCCTATGCAGACAATGGTGAGACCATGGTCCTTCTCTTTGTTCAATTGATCAACGATGAGATCTATTGCGCTTTCCTTTCGTGTGCGCATGCGTGGCTGTGGTAGATTGGAATCTCCGAGACCATCGGTTCCATGGAAGCTTGTTGCTCTTATCGGGTCCCGGATCAAGGGGTTTCCCAAGCCCTGCGCCACCCATATGTCTCGATGATCGAATAGTTCGATCACTCGCAGAGCATTGATTGCTGCCTGTTCGACCCGGACATTTCCTGATACGGTCGAGACTCCAACAACTTCAACTTCTGGAGATCGAAGAGCTAGTATCAGAGCTAGCGCATCGTCAATTCCACCATCGGTGTCGATGATGAGCCGGGTAGGCCTCTTCGGCACTTGTTCAGCCTTTTTCTAGAACAGTCGTGCTATCTTTTTTGAAGCTAATACGTCTACCAAGTACCAGAACTTGAGGTACTGTAACCCGACGCGGTACTGTAGCTCGGTGAAAGAATTCACTGCGTCCTCGGCGATCAATGTTTCGTATCCGCGGAAGAATGCATCGGCTGTAGTGTGTCTAACACAACAGTCAGTATGCAGACCCGCCATTATGAGTGTATTTGCGCCTTTTCCATCGTATGTTCGTTTCAATTCTTTCTCGAGCCTTGTGCTGAAGAAGCTGCTGTAGGTTGTCTTCGGAATCTGGATATCTCTCTTTCTTGGACGGAGTTCCTTGATGACAGCTGCTCCCTTCGTTCCACGCATAGCATGCTCGCCCCATCTGTAGAGTTCGAAGTCTTTCTTCGTGTGGGAATCATTTGGATATAGTACTGGAATGCCCGCGTCGTGAGCTGATCCAATTAGGTTGCCTACTGTCGGGACCATTGGTCCAGCTCTTTCCGCTTTGATCTTCCCATAGACAAAATCGTT
>VBBA01000178.1 GCA_005888675.1 Candidatus Bathyarchaeota archaeon
TCCGTCGATGACGGCGTCGGTAACTTCCTCGCCTCTGTGAGCCGGCAGGCAATGCATGAAAATCGCATCAGGCTTTGCTCTGGCGAATAATTCCTCGTTCACTTGAAATCTCGGAATGAAAATTCTTTCCCGTTCCTCTTTCTCTTTTTCCATGCCCATCGAGACGAAAGTATCAGTGTACACCGCGTCTGAGTTCTCCACAGCACCTACGGGATCGGATGTAACCTCGATATGAGCGCCGGATTCTTGAGCCGCCTCTTTAGCGAACTTTACCGCGTTAGGATCTGGACGATACCCTTCTGGGCTTGCGACGCTAATGCTCACGCCTGTCTTCGCACACCCAACGAGCAGACTATTGCAAACGTTGTTTCCATCGCCCACGTACGATAGCTTAAGCCCTTCCAGCCTCCTCTTGTATTGCTTCAAGGTCATCAGGTCTGCGAGTATCTGACATGGATGGGCCTTATCTGAAAGGCCATTGACAACAGGTGCTTCCGCGAACTCAGCTAGTTGTT
Source organism: Candidatus Bathyarchaeota archaeon (assembly GCA_005888675.1). GTDB lineage: Archaea > Thermoproteota > Bathyarchaeia > 40CM-2-53-6 > 40CM-2-53-6 > BA-13. Next base: position 516 of record VBBA01000178.1, read on the forward strand.
CCAAGTCATGATGTGAGAATACCCGAGCCATTATCACGTCCACGTAGCGATCGAGGACTCGGGCAGTGTCACTAATTGTTTCGCCACGTCCAAGTTGCATCTCGTTCCAACTCAAATTTATCGGATGCCCGCCCAGCTCTGAAACTGCGCTCTCGAATGATACTCGCGTTCTAGTTGATGGCTTCTGGAAGATCATTGCTACTGTCTTGCCCCGCAAGTACTGGCGAGGTCTCTTGACCCGTCGAAGTTGGATGGATTGTTTGAGGATGAGGACAATCTCCTTCGACGAAAGTTCAGACAAGGCAAGGATATCGCGACCCCGAAGACCAGGCATAACTATGACAGCCATTTGGCTTACAATATGAGCCCACGTATAAACCGATAGTTCGAAGCTGTAATCGTTCCGATCAATGAAAACGAGGTTTAAATCCGGAGCCCTCCATTACACTGGATCGATAAAACGATGATCGATCTAGAGATAACCTATTGCCAGCCTTGCGGGCACCAGCCACTTGCGATGGAAATTGTCAACCAACTCCTATCTACATACGGAATGCCTCTCAACAGGCGGATGAGCCTGACCCTCAAACCGGCCGACAAAGGAGTCTTTGACGTCGTCGTGGACGGACAGCTAGTATTCTCACGTGGTAAAGAAGGCAGATTTCCGACAATCGATGACATCAAGAAGCATGTGGACCCCAAGCTCTCGATGCAAATCGAAGCCCCTACTGCATAAACCAAGAACAGCTACCTCGAACAAAGTCAGAATTCCGATCATCACAGCGGAGCCCACGCGGTAGAGGGACGAACGTGCTGAAAATTGAAACCCTCATCATCGCCTCGAAAACCGATCAGGCCTCACTCAACATAGCGCAAACATTGATCAGACACAACGGCTTCCTACCCCTCGGGCCCCAAACCTCAGAGTTCGATTTCTACAAAGACAAGGACTCGATGCTTGTTGTTGGAGACAAAGAGTGTATCTACGTACAACCTGAAACCCTTCCTGTGGAACCGAAGAGAGTCATATTCGTCTCCAAACACAAAAGCGCACAAGACCAACCCGCCCTAACCGCCCACGCGACCGGGAATCTGACTACCCAGGCGAAATATGGCGGTAGACCAGAGGAGGTGTCATGGGTAGATCCGCCCGTTATCAAACGAGCTCTGGTTTCATTGCGCCAAGGTCTTTCCGAGGCTGGGTTGGAGATGGAGGTCACGATGGAGGCTACTCACCACGGTCCGACAAGCTTCGGAGTACCGGTATGCTTCATCGAAATAGGAAGCACACCCAAACAATGGACGGATCCCGTTCTTGGTGGGATAGTGGCGAAGGCGACGCTGGATGCGATCCAACCCAAGGGCACAACGATCAATACCGTAGGATTCGGCGGGACACACTATTCAGCCAAACATACCAAGCTGAATTTAGACAGTCAGTATGCGATTGGTCACTTGGTCCCGAAGCATGCTTTCGAGGAAGGGATGACGACTTCGGTCCTGAAAGCTACATTTGAGAAGACCATTGGTGATTGCAGGACCGCGTTGGTCGATTGGAAGGGATTGAAGGGACGACATCGGCAGTGGCTTCTCGATAATCTATTGGAATCGAGCGTTGAAATCGTAAAGTGCTAGGCTCTTTCCAGGCGCTTTATCCAAGCAAGGTTAAAAATAGGCCAGGAACCCGCTCTCGCATAGTAAACTCAGCTCTAAGGATGAATCAAGAAATTTGGGTGTAAGGAGCTTCCTACAGTCGACAAAGAGGCTATTCCAAGTAGCCCAGAAGCCGGACTGGCAAGAAGTATCTCTGCTGATCAAGATCACTGCGATTGGCGTCCTGCTTATCGGATTTACGGGGTTCATCATTAGAATTCTCTTCTGGCTTGTAGGGCTATATCAAATCCCGACGGCGCAACAACCAACAACGGCCACTGGATAAAGGGAAGAAAGCATAGAATTGACCACGCCTCAAACTCAACAGAAGACGGCAATCTATGCTGTCAGGACCACAAGCGGGCAAGAGAGGACTGTGGTGGATCTGATGGCGGGTAAGGCAAAACCGAAGAAGCTACCAATCTCAGCTATTCTCGCGCCTGAGGTCATCAAGGGCTATGTATTCGTTGAAGCCGCCGGTCCACACTTCGTAGACGAAGCGATCGCGGGCACGAGGCATGCTCGCGCGAGGACACGAGGAGTCGTGTCCACTTCAGCGATAGAACGTTTCATCGTCACCAAGCCAGTAATAGAGGAGCTAAGGGTCAGCGACACGGTCGAAGTAGTCGGCGGACCATTCAGAGGATTGAAAGCGAAGATCACCAGCATTGACAAGGTCAAACAGGAGGTTGTGATAGAGCTGTTAGAAGAAGGGTTCGCGACTCTGCCAATCACTGTGCATGCTGACTATGTCAAACTAGCTGGAAGAGGAGGAGGGGAGCAAGCTGGGCGAGAAGAAGCCAGTTGACGCGCTGATCGAGGGCGGCAAGGCAACGGCGGGCGTGCCGTTGGGACCAGCTCTCGGACCCTTAGGCGTCAACGTGATGCAAATAGTCAACAGGATCAATGAACTGACTAAGGCCTACGCAGGGATGAAGGTCCCCGTAAAGGTGATAGTTGATGTCGAAGACAAGAGCTTCGATGTCGAGATAGGAACCCCAACAACATCAGCATTACTCGTCAAAGAATTGGGCGTAGAGAAAGGATCTGGAACCCCGAAGGCGACCAAGGTCGGAAATCTGACACCGGAAAGCATCGTCAAGATCGCTCAGATGAAAAGTCCTGACAGTTACGCGAAGAGTCTCAAGACCGCTGTCAAAGAGATAGCGGGAACATGCGTTAGCATGGGAGTCAATGTCGATTCCAAAGATCCGAAAGAGTTCATCAAAGAAGTCGACGAAGGAAAATATGACCAGGTATTCGCCGGATCGGATGACAAGCAGGGCAAGGAGAAGGAGGAACAGTAGAGCAAGTTGCCACTATCAAACGAGACTATAACGAAAGCATTGGAAGAACTCAAGGGCAAGACCACCAAACGAAAATTCAACCAAGCAATCGAGATGCAGGTCAAGCTCAGAGACATCGACCTGAAGAAACCGGAGACGAGAATA
>VBBA01000204.1 GCA_005888675.1 Candidatus Bathyarchaeota archaeon
GTTCCCGCATTTCGGCGATCTTCGCGAGCACGGCGCTTTCCCCGTCCGCCTTGTCCCCTTTCAGTTCTTGGAAGCGTTCCTTCATCGCGCCTCGTTCCTCGTCCGTGAATCCTTTGAACTTCTTGCTGGTCGCGGTGGTGCTCTTGACGGACTTTTGTGCAGGTTTCATGGAATTCTTTTGGTCTTCAGAGCTTAAGTGCTTTTCACGTCAATGACGGCTTTCAATAGTTGTTTTGTCCCGGATGGGCCGATAATTGTCACTAGAATCGGATTGCTGTCTTGACCGGTTTCGAGCGAAATCGAGAGGAAGGGACAGCACAGTCTCTCTAGGACTACCCATTCTGAGATCATAGAGAAGGCGTGAGCGCTATTTGGGAACTCGATCCGGTATCCATCTTCAAGCTCCTCAGTGTAACTGTGTTCGTTAAGCATGAAACTAGTTAGTTCGCTGTGCCGTCTTCTCTGCGTCTCGCTCAAAGCCGACAGGTCACATGATACCGGTTGCATCACGTTAAACTCCCCTCTCGACATCAGGTCTGAGTCGCCACCCTACGTGCCCCTATTGATCCAGCGATTTAAACGAAGGAGTTTCCACCCGGTAACCAAGTTCCCCCATTATTTAGCCACTAGGCCGCTTTGTACCGATCAGACTCCTCATCGGTTCCACGGAGCCCATCCGCATGCTCTGGTGTGCACTCTCTTGGAGACAAGTGGGACAGATACAATCCGACGCTACTTCTGTAATCTCCTTGAGCTGGATTCGTGTCAACTTGATCTCTCTACACCAGCAAGAAGGAAGACCATGACATTCAAACGATCGGCCACACAGACCACAAGACAGAGTCCTCAACTCACTAGCCCTTCCATGGTGGTCGCTTGAGGGCTTTCTCGAATTCTGCACGAGTATGCACGGGCTCATTATCACAGTGAGAAATGATCACACGTTCAAACGGTAGTTCCAGCATCGCACGCAGAGCAGGCAGTTCACGCTTTTCATGCCCTGCTCTAGAATCCCACACCAATAATTCTCCATTACGCTCTGTCAAAGCATCTCCAAAGACGATGACACGATGTTTCGGCAGCCAGATCGGCGTCTCCAATCGTCCACGCCCATCATACAACGCCACCAATCCCCCCGGCAAGACACTATCCGCAATGATAGGCTCCAGCTTAGCATTCGGAATATCATCTGGAAAGAATAACATTGGGCCGAAAGCCCGAGCATTGTAGCGACGGACGAACAGGTCAATGTCCCGAACATGATCTGGCATCAAAACAACCGCGGCAGTCGGCGGATGCTTATCCAGTCTCTCCCACAAACCGATATTGTCCAATACAGGAGCAAGAGGATCCATTACCAACCGCTCGCCTTCTGATTCGACGAACGTCGAAGTGACAACTGGCTGCCAGTCGTCTTCGGGCTTCCAGAATGCATGCTTCGCACGCCAGATCCAGAGTCCAGCCGCTAGCTCTCGAATCCCCACGGAAAGATTAGGGGTTTTCAAAAACAAGTCTCCCGACGGATTGCTCAAATCCTACTTAACATGATCTCTAGGAAATACCTTGGCGACTTACATTGCGATGCTCCGTGGAATCAACGTATCCGGCCATAAGACAATCAAAATGCAAGACCTCAGAACATTATGCAACAAGTTAGGATACCGGAACGTCCAGACATACGTACAGAGCGGAAACATCGTCTTCGAAACAAGAAAAGGGACTCCAGCAAATCTTTCGAAACAGATCAGCAAAGCAATCCATGACGCCTATGGATTCGACGTGCCAGCATTCATCAGAACCTTAGAGGAAATGCAACGAATAATCTCCGCCAATCCATTCTTGAAAGAGAAAAACATCGATCAGTCCAAGCTGCACGTAACCTTTCTCTCAGAAACTCCACAAGCAGACTCTCTAAGAGAGCTAGGAAAGGTTCCAGCTGGTCAAGACCGATTCCACACAGTCCACAACGAGATCTACCTCCACTGTCCCAACGGATATGGCAGGACCAAGCTCTCCAATACGATGATCGAGAAGACCTTGTCGGTAGCAGCCACGACACGAAACTGGAGGACAAGCAATACGCTACTCGAAATAGCGTCGACGCGTACAACCGAGAAGAACTAGATTGGACAAGCCCAACATTCATGTCCGTCCCGCAAAGAAAACCGATATTCCCGGCATCGTCCTGGTCTGCAACTCTTCCATCCTACCCGGTGAAGACATCGGCTTCGGGGGCGGAACTCCCGGTCCATTCCAAGACGCTTCAAAACTAGCTTCTGTCTGGAAAGAGCCGAACACTGTAGAAAAGAATGAGATTTGGGTTGCAGAGATGGACGGCCGGATTGTCGGGGTAACCAGGATCGAGGACAAAGGAGGCGAGCTCGAACTCGTCGACATTGATGTCCCACGTGAGCTGCAAGCTCGAGGAATAGGTACACGAATTGTAAGGTCAGTCGAGGAGAGAGCGAGACGCGAGGGAAAGAGCGCGGTTACGTTGGGCACGAGTCGTAATGCCGAAGGCGTCGCCTGGAAATCATTACCATGGTGGCAACACTTGGGCTATCGGATCACGCACGAGGAGGAGAACGAATGGACCCGTTCAATCGGACAAGGAGCTATGGAGATACGCATGCGAAAGGACCTCAAGGATTGAAGCTCTTTGGAATGTCCTAGCCACCGAAGGCTGTCGTCATGTGGATTATTGCAGCGAAGAACAATAATCCTGTTATCAACAAATCAGTGTCACACGAGCCCAGACCGCAGGGTTACTAAGCCGGGACTGACATGATAGGGGGAGGACATGTCACGGCTGATTCTGCGTGCTGCAAGCGCATACCTACAGGTTCGCCCTATTGGAGTTCGTAACGCTATCAGGCTCTACATCAGTTATCAAGTATCTATCTTATTGTATCTCTTGGCGCCCGCTAGATTCAGGTCGGTAGGATATTTGATACCGGGACGTTCGAAATTGACCGTAACTATAGGTGGGGTGCATGCGAATGTTAGACCCGGCACTACCGACTTGGCAATATTTGCGACTGCCCATGAGCCACGTACTTCGAGTTGGTTCCGGGTAAAGCCGGGAGACGTCGTTGTCGATGTCGGCGCTCACATCGGTCGATATACCCTGATGGCAGCCAGGTATGCTTCGAGAGTAGTCGCTGTAGAACCTGAGCCATCAAATTTCTCCGCACTTTTATCCAATATTAGATTCAATAGTTATTCGAACGTGATTGCCTTATGCGTAGCTTTGAGCGATCAGAATCGAAAATTGCCTCTTCACGTTGCGGCCTTGGGTAACATGGGTAGTTCGTCACTCGAACCCGAGTCAAATGGACAAGGAACGGATTGGATACGAGGAACTGTCGACGTCCAATGCGATACTCTGGACAATACTCAAGATAGATGTGGAACGTCACGAAATTCCGGTGCTAGAGGGTGCACAGGAAACATTGGCTAGGGCTAAGAACGTAATTCTTGAGGTTTCCCGAGGAAATGAGGCCTCTTGTAGCAAACTCATGGAAAAAGCAGGGCTCGATTATAGATCGATAGATGTCGGCATTCGTTCTAGCAATTGGTTCTTGACCCGCAAGTGAGCGTCAAACCTTCGTAGTCCCAATCAACACTTGGAACACTGCAAACCCACAAACAAATCAGCTGCCTCGGCCGTTTGGACCAGCTTGAGGAGGCCCGAGTCTTGACTGGCGGCTGCCTCATTCTGAGGAATTTTGTTTTGGATTAGAAAAAAGGGATGTGGGCAGCTAGGTGTGTAGCTGTATGTTGCCGCCGACGAGTGTGCCGTACGCACTGTGACCGTTTGAAAGTCGTATGCCGAAGGTATCCGAGCCTCTTCCAGGTTCACCATTGTCGCAGGCGTTCACTGTGAAGTCGACGGATTGTCCGTCTACCGTGCCGGAGAACGTCCGACAGGTTCCTGAGCCAGAGTAGCCGGTTACACTAGTTGATTTTACATGGTTACCGGAGGAGTGGTCAATGTAGTTCAACTGGCCGCTGACAATAGACTGGCCAGGTTTGAATCCCGCTACGAACCCAAAGTTGGCATGCGCACCGTTGACAATGATGAAGCCTCCGCCCGTCATGAAGTCTTTTGAGCCGGGCGGCGGGGTGACTCCGCAGGTTATGTCGCTGTGGGCACTTGACACAATGACTTCAATGCCATTTAGCAGGCCTACGCCCGTCAGGTGAAGGGCGTTCACGGTTATTGAATTAGTTCCACCACTAGACGAGGTCGTCTGTTCGTTAATGACGAGGGTTAGTACTCCGGGCACGCTAACGGTCTGGTTAGGCTGGCCAGATACGATGATCTGTTGGCCGGCAACTTGCAGGTTAGCAATATCGCTGTCACCAGAAACGCCTGTGCAAGTGGCTAGCGAGTGAGCCTGGAGAAAGTCTGCCTTGATTTGGTTCGGGTCTCCCGGGAGTAATGTTACATCGGCTACTGCTGCTCTGCTTTCCGCATGTTGGTCAAAACCCATAGTGACCGAGAGTAGCACCTCTGCTTGGGCTTGTTGCGTCTGGACTGACAGCACGGTTGCATCTATTTCTCCGCCCTGCGGTGGTAATTGTCGTGTGTCAGCGAGCGTCACGGTCCCGGTTAGTGGTGTGGTGACGGATACTGCGAACGCTCTTCCACTAAAGGTCGTAGCATTATCAGCGAAGGCAGGAGTGACTGAAGATGCCGCGAAGAGTGCCATCATCGAAACCGTAAGAATTGCAAAAGCTACCTTTGACGTATTGATTTTAGGTCGCTGCCTTTCCTTCAACGTTTTTCCCGAAGCCTCAATGACGTGAATTATCAAAAAAAATCTTGTTGACTCTTCGGTAAGTTGGTTACTGAAAAAACAGCATGTACCTCTGACAATAAGGAAGTATCTTTCCTGTTAGGACGTAACCTTGCGTGTTTTCGACCGTCGCCTACACGACTTTTAAAGCTCGACTACTATTCCGCCGGAAAAAATTCTACGTTACATATTAGCGCATCGAAGAGTATCAGTTTTTCGCTTCCACCCTGACAAGATCCCTGACCACCAAGCGGTCATTCCACAGAGCCAGGGACGGGCCCGAAAGGTGGTAGCGTGCAGTATACGCTTCAGGATATTTTGGACAAGCGATTCAGGGAACTTAGGGAGGCGATTGCCGCCTGGTCGAAGGAAACCGTCGTTGTGTCCAGGCCTTTTGTCCCCCACAAGTCGTCCGAGGCTGCTGAGCTTAACCTGATGCTCGTCAGGACAATCTTCAGCAAATGGTCGATCGAAATACTTACCGTTCTGTACACCCTTAAACCAATGGGTTTTGAAGGACTCCGGAGGTCCTTGAAGGGAATCAGCTCACGAGTTCTTTCAAAGAAATTGAAGATGTTGGAGGACAGGGGTCTTATCGAAAGAGAGGTCTTGAATACGCGACCGCCGAAGGTGCGGTACGCCTTGACTGAGAAAGGCTTGACCATCTCGACTCTCGGCGAACCCGTGATCCTTTATCTTCGTTTCAAGGAGGGACTTTTTCTCATTCGCGAACCTGTGACTGCGCCAAGTGAGATATTTGTCAGGACCCGTGAGGGCTAAGGAATAAGATTGAAAAAGTCAAACTTAATCAGCCCTAGGGGGCTGGTCTCCCTCCAACACATCAAAACAATCTAGGCTAGTTTGCCGTCACGGGAAAGTTGTTTCTGGTGATATGAGTAAGTTCAGCTTTCTCGGAGGTTGGTCTTCACCCACTCCGGTATGATTACCGCGCGTAACAACTCCTGCACTGATATTCCTCTATTAATCGCCTCCACACTGATGACCTTCATACTATCCTGCCGAAGAGATAGCATGAACTTCGCCATGGGCCGGCTGTCCCCGTCGTTCCGGCCGATGCCATTACCATTTGACACCAGTAGGGAATTAACGCCCGTCCGTGACAGGCCATTAACTTTCATTTTCTTACCCTCCGCCGACTCTTACTCATTGGTCGAGCATTCCTCAGCCGCACAACCACCCTCACTCCATCCCCAAGATTCAACAGTGAACCGCACAATTCCGTAAGTGCCTCCACAATCATATCCTCGCGCTCTTTCCCACTCAGTCTTCTCTCTTGATCCGAAGTTTGAAGGTCCGGGGAAAACTCACTCTTGGCCTTCATCAAAGCCTATTTTCCCCCGCTGTATCGTCGATGAAGAGTAGCAACCGAACTTCCGCCCCGATACTCGATAACGAAGTACTCAATGCCTCCAACACATTCACCACAGTGTCCGTCTTCTCGATTGGTGTGGCGGCGCTTATCCTGAGATACGCGGACCAATCCACCTTTTCCGACTCATTTCTAACTTGAAGCAACAAGCCCACCTGGTAGAATCCACTGTATTCTCGTGCCTGAGATAACCGCCGGGAAGAGGACGAACTGCCAAAGACGGCTCATTGTGAACCCTTTTTCGTAATCAGCGGTGGTGATCAAGAAGTGTATTCGGTTACTAGCGAATGAATCAATTTGTCGAAGCATTAGCGAATCGCTAGCCTCCAGCTCGCGCTATCTCCTGAGCAGAATACTCCGGCTGCCTATCTCTCGTTTCAGATAGGTCAATCTCCCATTCTAGACGATACAGCGTATCATTCCCGCTAGTCTTGACTCCGACGATAGTCGCGACTTT
>VBBA01000143.1 GCA_005888675.1 Candidatus Bathyarchaeota archaeon
GAGACCACTAGGACGAGCAGAAAGACTCCGGCTATTCCAGCAGCAGCTATGGCGACTATCAACAAACCACCAAGCGGTGTTGGTACTATAGGAGAACTCGTGGACACGGCAAAGTGTGCAACATAAGTTGGATCATGCTTCACACCATAGCCGGACCATGCAGGATAAGATACCCGGTAGAACAATCGAGAGGTGCCATAATTCAGGTCTGAGGTAGACGGTAGACCCGCGATATCGGGAAGCTTGTTTCTAACATAATCATCTACCCGAATTAGCGGAGTGTAATCCCCGCCACTGAATGCTCCAGCCGGCAACGAATTGACAGGCGAGGCGATATAGAGAGCCGGATGAATTTCGGTCGGAGTCTTGACGAGAGTATAGTTGTCCCGGAAACGGAACTCGTACGTCAATCCATTATCCACTGATAACTGAGCAGCTGTCACCAATGAAGGAGAAGTACTCGTCTGCGAATCGTATGGGTTGCTCCCTGCAACAACGCTCAACTGATGAGATGCTACTGCTAGGGTAGTATGCAAAAGTGAGAAGCTCAATCCTTGCAGGGTCACACCGGGATCAGTTGGCAGGACAAGAGCAACATTGCCGATGTCATAGCTAGTCTTCAGATATGTTGTGTTCCCATTGAGACTGAAGTCGTACGAGAAGGATACATGGTCTATCGAAGTGTATGATGCAGCCAGGCCTCCAGTGTAACCGTAATTGGGAGGAGAAGCTCTGATCAGTATCGCCTGGACATTGCCGTAGGTTACGCCCCAGCCGTAATGTGCCGTTCCGCTGGTGATAGTTTTCTGGACCGGGTTCACTGTAAACGTCTGGGACGCGTTCATGACTAAAAGATACTTGAGTTCGGTCGTACCGGCTCCATAATTCGCGTCTAGGTAACCGTTCCCGTTAGTGTCATTGTAGACTTCCATGGCCAAGAGAGCGTTCGCCACGAAAACCTTCGACCCTGAAGTTGTATTGTATCCCTGCCCCACGAAAGCGGAGACGGGCGACTGGACCTGATTAGAGTGCAGCGCCAGGAATATCGTGTGTGTCCCGTTGATATTGATCCAAGTATACCAGGCCTGAAGATACGGGAATACATCCACGTCTCCACTCGCATACTCTTTCGAGAGATCGATAGACGAAGACTGTGCAGAAACAGAGTGGATGAGGGACGCTCGTGAAAAAACAGCTAACACTGCTATTATTGTTATCATCGAGGCCAATACGGTTCGTCTGCGAATGGGAGAAGACATGCGATTCCCTCGAGCTGTTAGACCGTCCAATTCTGCGGCCTTTGGCCATTTAAGGCCCCACCACTTCTCTAGTGGACTTTGAACATAGTGGGACTTCGCGTACGAATGCCTGCAAAGACCCTGATGGTTCCCGGATACAGCGGGGATTCTGTCAACGCGTACTTTGTGTATCACGGCGCAAAATGTTTGCTGTATAACATGAATCTGACTGGACCCGTGCTTTTATGATATGTTGAGTTTCGAGGGATTGCACGCGTCCAGGATTTACGCTAGGATGCGTGGCTTTGCAGCCAACACGTTTCTCGATAGCATATCGAGATGTACTCCCAGGCGACGCTTGAGATCCCTATAGCCTCGAATGGAGACAAACAGCCAACCCAGCGTTCCCAAGACTGACAAGAGCCAAAGAGTTTGAAAACCCGAGGCACCTGGAGACCTGACGACTGCTGATATTATCATGTCAAAGAACAAGAATGTCCCTACGAACATCAGACTGAGAAGGGTCAAGACCCACCTTGTCTTGGAGACCAGCTTCCATGTATGCCGCAGCCGCCCATCGTCATCGACCGCATAATACCGACCCGTATCATCAACCGCCATTCGAACCCAATAGTTATCTCGCCCATCGGGACGAACGCCCCCAGCAATCATCGTGACAGTTTGACCATCCCGGACGGGAATATCGACACCGGTCAATTGAATGGGTACTTCCCTACCGTCCTCGGTGAGTAGGAAGAACTCCTGCTTGACCACAACATTTGAAGTAACATGCGGGATAGAGTATCTATCGCCGCTACTCGTGGTGCCCGAAGAGTAAGAGGTATTGATGTATGTGTCGGAGCGTTTACTACTCGAAACGACTTTGCCTGTGATCGACGAAAACTGTACTTGTTTGCCGGAACGCGAGAACGGCTCCATTTGGGCGTTCAACTAGACACTTTCCGACTGTATCATGCAATCCGTTCGCATGCTATATGCTTCTGTCAAGAACACTTAAGCTGCAGGCAATCATGTGCACTGGAATAGCGTGTTTGTTCGACACTGCAATGAGATCTCTGTGGTTAGCCTTCGAAGCTGAAAGTCACAGAGTTGGGTCCCACTGTTTCGAACTTGACTGTTCGTGGGACTGTTTCCCTGATCATTGTCGTGACGAATTCTTTGACGAATATTGAGAAGTTGAGGTTGACGTCGTGATGAACAGTGTAATAATGCATCTTTCCGTCATAACGGTGTTCGTAGGCGTCGAAGTGGCTGCTCCAGAGATCCAGGAACTGGAGGATGGTGCCGAGGCTTAGCTGCTGGTAGAGGTAGAGGACATGCTCTCGTCCGGAAGTCTCTGCGAAGCTCTTCCCGAGCTCTTCCAGTTCTGACTTGTCGAGTGACTTGAACGCGTCCCGTAGGAGGTCTTTACTGACGGGTATCAGGCCGAGCCTCCCAACGTAACGCCACCAATCCGCGTAGCGAGATAGGATTTGAGAAACCAGTGTATTGAGACTCGTCCGGTTCTTCTTCGCCTCCTCCTCAAGGTTCGCTCTGAGGATGCTGTCAATGCGAAACGAAACAGTATCCGTTGTAATTCGCGGCCTAGATTTCTTGAACGTGGGCGAAGACGATGAGGATCGTTCCGATTGTTGTTTCGCAACCACCCCCAAGACTGAATCAGACCCCCCGTAACCCAGACATCGGGCCTTCTTCTCGTAACCTGCCTGAATCCGACGCGTTAAGCAGGGCTAGGGAGCTTGCAGAAGGGGGCAACAAGGCTGGAGTTAACAGCTAATCGATGTTCCGGTCCAGATTATAGCTTTGTCGGAATCACGTCATACCATTGAGTAGATTCCTTAAGAACCGTGATTGTAACCGCTCCACCTCGATAAGAGCTAAGATAGTTGTCGCCAGAGCTATCGGCAGTTCGAGCCATTCGGATGAGCGGATTGCCTTGCCTGTTCGTCAGAGCTATCTGATGACCTTGGGATAACTATTGTAAATCTTTATCAATTAATATCAATCCGGCTCAACCGGTCTAATCGATATGTCCAAGATTCTCCTCTCACTTGCCTTCCTTCTCTTAGAATGACTACCTCGCGAAGATGAGAGAGTTCGCTAAAGATCTGCTTCCCTCCTACTCTGGAGATATGCCGCTTGTGACCCAATGAGGCTGCACTGCGAACGTCTAGCGTTTCTCTTCATCAAGAAATGGAGGGGACGTGCAAAGCCTCGTAGCTCTTCTAGGCAACCTTGACGTCCCTGGCCTCAGCCGTGAAACCATTCTTCTTGTGACTGCCATCACAATACGGCTTCATCGTAGATGCTCCACATCGGCACCAGGCTTGTACAACCTTTCCGTCAACTATGACGAGGTTCGGACCATTCTCAGTAGACTTGATCACAACACTCGACAAAACGAAATTTCACCTCCTCGTGTCCTCTACCATTCCTAATCGACGATCCGAGCAACCTTCGTCAAGATCACTAGCTGCTCCACGTGGACCAAACGATTCTCATCGATCCTACCACTAATCCGCAGCATTGATCCGGTCGCGATCTCGCCCGCAACTCCCATGATAATTCGAGTGGACGGAGCCCACTCGGCCACGATTCGTTCTTGTGTCCGATGAAAAGCATTGAACGGCTCAGCCTCATCCGACACAAGGAAATCACCCGTAAACTTCTGGGGTCCGGAAATCTCGGAAACACTCAGCACAAGATCCACCTTCGAACCAGCACCGGCGGATTGTAGCTCCTGCAATGTAATCGGCTGACGAATAGCCGGCATCTTCGCAGGGATTTGCGGCTGGGAATCAGTAGGTTGCCTTTGCTCACTCGATTGCACCGGTGCTGGAGCCTCTAGCGTCTTGACAGGAGTCTCACTCGGACGCAAAGGTCTATCCTGATCATAACGTAATCCAAACTGCAAAGCGGTCTGCGCCTTCGCCAATTCCTCGCCTAGATAGCCCGCATGGCTAAGCTGTGTAACGAGACCCTCTCGCAAGAGACCGAGCAACATCGACGTTGCTCCACGTCCCCGCATCTCATGAGCCGGAGTATGATCCGGCAAGTAGTGACGCAGAACGATCTCTTCCTGTTCACGATCGAGACTGATCACAAAGTAGCCTTTGGGATCATACACAAGCGGTTCACGCTGACCTCCCGGTCGGATAGAGACGAAGTTCTCTCCTGTAGCGATCGGTCCGGCAGCCGTCCTACCATCCCCTTTGAAAACGCCCGGGCTCCTAGCAAATAGACCACTAATGTTCTCTCTCAAAACCTCAACATCCTCCTCCCCCGTCCAATCGAGCACTTCCACCTGCTTCCGGAATTGTTTGATCTGATCCGGAGACAATGTAGCCAGTACTGGATCATATCCTGCTGCACCGACAATCTTCTTCTCATCATCAACCCCATGCTCCGACAAAGCGACAAGAGACTGACCCGGTTTGAATAATGGCGAGTCCCTACCACAGATCAACAAGAACCGAATAGCCGGATTCGCGGTAATATTCACAACAATCCGTGTAATCCCAAGATTGGCCGTATAGACCATACCCGCAATAGCCACCCCAGGAAGACCGACAAGTGGATTAACCAAGCGTTCCGATGTAAGGGCGCAAACTGCGACTGGTCCAGCTGGATCACCGACCTTGTAGGACCCGGCGATCACCGGCCACGAAGCAGCCACATTGCTCACAAACAGATAATCTCCAAAGTCAATATATGAATGGGAAAGATACCAGTAGTATACTAGGACTGGAGAAAGTCTTGACCAGCGAAGGAATCAGATACAATACAGTAGCCGAGAAGAGATCCCTGAAAGGCTGCCAGGTCGGCCTAGATCTCGCAGCAATCGGGAAGAAATGGACCTTTCACATATTGAGAAACATCGGAGTATTACACATCGACCGATTCAACCAGATCCTCCGATCCCTCCCCGGACTCACCCCCCGCGTCCTAATCATGCGCCTGAACGAGCTCGAAGATCGAGGCCTAATCAAATCAGTCACGATCAAACAGAAGCCCAGACTTGTGCGCTGGGAACTCACCGAGAAAGGAGAAGACACAGTCCCAATAGTCCAGGGCTACTTATCCTTCACCAGCAAATGGTATCCTAGCGCATCGTTGAAGAACCATCGTGCAGAAAAAGCCAAACAGCCGGACCTCCTCGGATTAATCGAACTAGCAGCTAAGGACCGCACGACGAACACTCTATCAACCAATTGAATACACTAAGAGTCAATCCTATTCCTTTGTACCGATCCTGATGTGATCCTGACAATCCCATATTAGGTACAATCCGAGAATACTGATCCCAGCAGAGTCAACTCTTAATGTCCTCAACGGCCACGCATAACACGTTCAAGGCGCCTTGTAATTGGCGGTCGTCCACCCCGGGTCCGACACTTCATGGAAACGACTACTCTGGTACGTCCTCGCAGGATCCCGTGGCGGACCAAACCGTGGAAGGATCATCAACCTCATCCGGATCGAACCCCGGAACGTCAACCAGCTGGCTGAAGCACTCGACGTTCACTACCGAGTCGCGGAGCATCATATTCGCGCTCTCGAAAAGAACCATATCGTCATTGCCTCCGGCGAACGTTACGGACGACTCTACTTTCTCTCCCCAGAACTGGAAGCTCACATGAACATCTTCGACGAGATCTGGAACAAGATACAACCAACAAGTGCTGAGATGAAGAGGCAAGAGTAAAATGGTTTCACTAATGGACCTAAGCATGTACACCGCTACGATCAGCACAATCCTCCTATTCGGATTGATCCTTGTCTATGCGCGAATCTATCGCGAGACCAGGGCCCAGTTCAGCCTTGGCCTGCTAGTTTTCGCATTGATCCTATTCGCCCAGAACCTACTAGCCGCCTACTCTTTCCTCACAATGAGCCCATTCATAGGAGAACCATTCCTACCCTATCTACTAGCAGTAAACACTGCTCAGGTCCTAGGAATCCTCGTCCTACTTCGGACCACAGTCCATTAAGCAACAGATCTAGACCAGAACCCCACCAATTCTCGCAATTCCGTCAAATACGATCACCGACTCCTCTCTCGGCCATCGAGAAACCGGGGGTGAATATTACAAAAATGAAAAATCCAAGATTCACCGTATTAGCAGCTCTAATCCTTCTAGCCCTCGCAATTCCACTGGCCAATGCCAGAACATGGAACGACAATCAAGGAAACGACAATTCCAACAGAACAACAGGCGCAGTCTACATAATGACCAACGACCCAGCCGGGAACCAGGTCATACGATATGATAGAGCAAACGATGGGTCCCTAGCATTCTCTGGAAAGTTCTCGACGGGCGGTCTAGGCGCGACAGGGTTAACGGGATCCAATCAAGGCGGTCTAGTCCTATCGAGTAACGGCAGAACACTATTGGTCGTAAACGCGGGCAGCAATGACATCTCAATCTTCCAAGTACACCAGAACATTCTATCACTCACCGACAAGACAAGCTCCCATGGAATAATGCCAATCAGCCTAACACTCCATAATCGATTAGTCTACGTGTTAAACGCTGGCGGAAAGGATAGTGTCGGAAACATCGCCGGCTACAAACTGGACAGCGAAGGAGAATTGACACCAATAGCAGGCTCAGTCCAGCCGCTCAGTGGAATAACTGCTCCAGCCCAAATATCCTTCAACCCTCAAGGCACAGTATTAGTCGTAACAGAAAAAACGACCAATAAGATCGACACATACACCGTCAACGGCGACGGAGTCGCCTCCGCACCTATCTCACACGCATCTAGTGGTAATACTCCATTCGGATTCGCGTTCAGCAACAGGGGTACTTTGATCGTCAGCGAGGCCGCAGGAGGCACGCTATCCTCCTACAGCGTATCCAACGCAGGCAGTCTAACCACCATCAGCGGTTCCGTGCCCGACAATCAACTAGCGCCTTGCTGGGTCGTCGTCACGGAAAACAGCAAGTACACCTACACCACCAACGCCCATAGCGGAACTATCTCAAGCTACACAGTCGACAGGAACGGAGTCATACATCTCCTACAATCCATCGCAGCCACTACCGGCTCAGGAGATATCGACATGGCACTCACAAGAAACAGCGGATACCTCTACGTCTCCATCATATCATCCCAGAGCACTCAAGGCTACAAGGTACACGATGACGGAAGCCTCAGCTGGGTAACAACAATCACAGGAGTCCCAGCAGGAGCAGACGGACTCGCCGCCGACTAGAGAAAACGCTAACACACCACCCAACGAATCTCCCTCCCCCTTTTTCCTCCTTGGAATTACACAGTCCCGATTTTGATAAGGCCACAATCGCCCACGAAGCTCAGTCAGAAGTAAGACTAGACTCGAGTATTCTTTCGTCTCTTCAGAATAACTACTGTCGCTAGAACAGCCACAACGACAATTGCAATCCCTTCAGCAAGCATAAAGATCATCCCTGTTGAAAGTCCCAAGAGAGATGAATCAAGCGTTGCCTGTGGGTGGGTCACGATTACGTTCACCAGAGATGAATGAGCTAGATATCCGCTAGACCCCGTTACGTTTATGACATAGGTCCCGATCGGCAATGCACCGCCCACATCGATCGTCATCGCCACGTTTCCTGAACCTCCGGGGACGCTCGATGAAGCAAGCGAGATTATGGGACTGGATGGTGAGACCTTCGAACTCAGAGTCACCGTACCGGAAAAGCCGAACCTTGGAGTAACAGTAACAGTTGAGAAGCCCTTCTGACCTGAAATTAACGTGAATGAGTTCGGATTCGCAGTAACGACAAAGTCAGTCGCTGCCAAAGCACCTACTAACCCAGTGCTCACCAACCCATCCGGAAAATGGTAATAGTAGAGAGTCCCGTCCGCTCCTATCCCGACCGGATACCCGACATCCCGAACGGTCCACCATACATGCCCGCCCGAAGTTATGGCAGTGATCCCGTCATCCGAATAAACGTAGAGAACATTGTTTGCATCTACTATCCCTGAAGTGTAGTAGCCTGCAGTGTTGAGTGTCATATTCCACCTCTTAGTTCCGTCCGAATTCAAAGCCCGAATGTCGTGGTTGTAGGATGCGTAGATCGTTCCGTCCCATCCAAGGGAAGGAGGAGAACTAGGCGATTCCAGAGACCATCTCGTTGTATGGTTCGGGTTGAGAGCAAAGAGAGTCCTGACTGATACTGGATTGCAAAAACCGATGCCGGAGCCGCACTGGTACCCCACGGCAAGTATCGTCCCATCATCTTGCACGACAAGCTGCGCGTCCACCCAAACTGGAATGCTCCAAATAGGCTGGCCGTCCGGATGGTATGCCGTCAGATTTGTCTCCGTTGACGCGTATACTGTTTCGTCCCGGGCAATGGCGACTCCGCCGTAACTACCCGAAGCTTGTTTCATCCATTTCAGGCTACCCGTCGAACTGATCGCGTATAACGGGCCATGATGAGTGAGAACGTAGATAGTGTCATCCTTGCTAATTGCCATCTGGTTGTAGATGTTACCTGATAGTGTGAGGCTCCATTCCTGAATCCCTTCTGGACTGAGTGCAAAAACGGTTCCATGTTCTAGCGAGGTCCCAACCCCGTAGTTCGCGCCTGCGATGATCGTGCGGTCCGAAAGAATCGCTACTGCATAGACACTCCCGCCTTGCCAGAAGGCCTTCATCTCTCCCGTCTGAGGATCGATCGAGATCAAACCGTCATCCGACCCAACATAGACCGTGCCCTTGAAATCAATCACTATTGGGGCACCATTCTGCGTCCTTGGAGCTGCCGTAACGCTCCACCTTCGCAATGGTGCGGCCGGTCCGGCGTGATCAGTCCGACTTGTGCGCTGACTATCGTGCCCATAAACCGGCCACATAGAAGGGGTCGTGAACCCTGCACCCATGTCCCCAGCTGGTGCTTGGGCACTAGAGGCCAAAACCGAGGGCACCATCATAATGGCGATTACGAAACTCGCGTGGAGCAACAATCCAATCCGTCCACTGGGACGGGAAAATACCATTGATGTTATGATTCCTCGATCGGCCGATTTAAGGATGCGAGAATCTAGCCTTCGAAAAGGCCGCTATCATCAAGGCGCTTCAAACCAAGTGTATTAGAAATTGTGTTCCGTAGTCATTCGAATGATAGATGAAAATACTTAGTTAACAACCCGTCAAACTGCTTCGAATTCCTCACCGGGGATTCGCTACGCTGCTCGCCATTTGTCAAGATGATCTTCCTATCGGTGAGCGTTACTCTTCCGTTTGGTCTAAGTTTGCTGATTAACCGTCGCTTTGTGAAGTGTGACTTTGGGGAGGTCTGCTGGTAACGGTTTCTGGCCTTGAAATCCTCTAGTTTACGAGGTCGAAGAGTGAACGAGTACAGCGGAGCCCAGACACCAATCTCATCCCATCGTGACAATACTGTCTCCCGATTCTTCCTAGCGATCCGGTACAGTTCTCCACTGTCCAGTTGCGGACGCGTGCTATCTAGTAGTTTTGGTTCTGTGAACGAGTCTCCGAACCCAACATCGACCAGCCAAGGCTCTTCCAACCGAACCAACAGCGTCATATGATCAAAGTCGGGACTGAAACCTCCGTTCTTTCCTGCCACTCTGGCGGAAAGCATCGATACTCTGAAACCAAGCTCTCTTAGCAGCCACGCGAAGCACCCGTTCAACTCGTAGCAATAACCTCCGCGACGATCCCTAACGATCTTATTGTAGAACAACTCCTGATCAAGTATGATTGGCCGGCCGAGATGAATGTCAAGATTCTCGAACGGCACAGAAAGCAAGTGTCGAACGTGCAATCTACGAAGAACGTCTATGCTAGGCCGAACTGATCCACGATAAACTATACGTTTCAGGTAAGATTGAGCGTCCATTTCCCGAATTCCGGCTGTCTTCCCGATGAAGCCTCCAGTCTTTTTATTCTGCCGATGTACGTCGAGTTCTCTTGGAAGAAGATACCATGGCAGACTTGGAATCAGTGCTCAAACAATCCTTGATGCGGGCCAGTTCTCATTCGAAGAATGTGTATGGTAAGAACCCGTTAACAGCGCAAGAAGTATTCGACCTAGCAAACTCCAAAGAGGCAAGTGCGGTGGCTGCCACGATCAAACCGGATGGGCAACCACACCTATCCCCAACAGATATCGTAGCTGTCGACGGAAAGCCGTACCTGGGCGTAGACAAAGCTACAGCACGTTACAGGAATCTTCAGAAGAACCCAAGGTTGACATTGATGATCATGGAGGGGCGGAAGCGCCAGGCGATCATAGAAGGGAAGATACGATTCCTCGAGATGGGAAGCGCAATTGCGAAGAGAGTCGGGGAGACTCAAAAGAAAAAGTACGGCTGGACCACTGACAGCCTAGTAGAACTTATTCCGGAGAAGGCGTTCACGTACAAATCAGCCTAGAGTGAAAACCTGTCTGGAATTGAGAGCACTCTTTCAACGCGATCGCGGAACAGTTGCTGTTTGGACTCATGTTTCCACCTACGCCCACAAGGACAACCTTTCAGGTGAGACCATGAGTCGCGAGAGTCTAGATGAACGAGAGACTGCAAGAACGGAGGCGTTCAGTGATGGTATCTTCGCATTCGCGATCACACTATTGGTCTTGAACCTCAAAGACCCCTTGTCCGAGCCTTTGCTAGCCAGCTCGTCACTGCTCGATGGACTCTTCAAGCAATGGCCGGCACTGTTCGCCTTGGTCACGAGTTTCATCACTATACTAATCATGTGGGTAAACCATCACAACATGTTCACCCACATCAAACGCATCAATACGAATCTGATGTTCATTAATGGACTACTCCTATTCTTCGTAGTCCTCACACCATTCACCACCCTCTTGGTCGCAAACCATGTATCATTCAACCAGACAGCCGACAGCAGGACCGCGGCGGCGGTCTACTCTGGCAGCTTCCTAACTTTAGCGCTCGTTTGGAATTCAATCTGGTGGTATTCTTCCCGAGCCGATCTGCTAATCCGATCTGATCAAGAGGAACACGTCAGATCCGTTACGCGTCGATACTATGTTGGTCCCCTCTCGTACGCCATAGCGTTCATCCTATCCTTCTTCAGCGCATTAGCAAGTATCATTGTCATCATGATCGCCGCCGGATACTTCACAGTGAACGTCACAGCCGACAGTCGAGAGAACCGTGAGCTTTTCACCGGCGGGAAAGGAACTGTGAGAGAATGATCGGTCTCTTCGCAACTGGTCCCTCCTCGATAATCTTCTACATCGTCTACAGTCTCTGGTGGCTTAGTGAACTCATCGGTGCCCTGCTAATCCCAGTACTCCGGAGGCGAGGAACGACTCAGGTTAGGAGAGACCAAGGATCTGCAACGGTGATTGTATCGAGCATCTTATGGGCTATCTTCGTGGCTTTCGGTTTCGGCTACACAGGTACTGGGCAGTTGCCGGACTGGGTCTTTTATCCCGGCATCTTTCTAATGCTGCTAGGCATCGCTATCCGACAGTATGCTATTGCCGTCCTGGGACGGTTCTTCTCATTGACGGTCCGGGTTGCGGAAGATCATAAGGTCGTGGACAAGGGTCCATACAAGTTCGTAAGGCATCCAAGCTATACCGGCGCATTAGTCACTTTCATCGGGCTGGGACTCGCTGTCCAATCTTGGCCGGCAGTCCTAACGCTACTGATTGTTTTCGCAGTCGCATACGGCTACAGAATGCGTGTAGAGGAGAGAACTTTGACCAAAGAACTCGGTCAAGACTACCTAAGCTACATGAAGAGAACAAAACGGCTCATACCATACTTGATCTAGAAACGCTATGTTGTTGTCCCGCAAGGAAAGCTGAAAAGGGCCGAATCTGCAAAGGTAACTAGGAATCTTGTCCAGCAAAGCTCCGCGATGTTCATGCGGCGGCGAACTTGCCATCATAGGCGATATTCGAGCTCCGGATGGATGGAGAACAGGGTTCAAACTGCAGTGCAAGAAATGCAATGCCCACTGGACCTTTTCCGGAGGAATCTATCACCGCGAAACCGACCCGACCGAACCCTCGCCTAATCTACCGGACGACTAGAGCCGAAGCAGATAGTTTAGACTCGCAGCTTTTTTAAGAAAATTACACGGTGATCGGGGACGATGATCGAAATCCCCCATTTTGAGCCCTGATCGCCGATCGGGGCTCACTTTTTCTGGCCCCCGATGTCTTCCTCGTGGATTTCCGCTATGTTTAAATGAATAAACCCATTTCCGCAAAATGCTTTCTCCATCATTTGAGTCGTTAGAGCCGTTTCTCGCCCAAAATGAGGCGCAGTAAAAAATTAAGTTGTAAAAATAGGGGTGGGGTAGCACGTAAAGTCTCAAGACGTGAAAGACACTTCCCCAATACTTTTCCGAATACTCTCCGACCCATCACATCCTTCCGCCTCTCACTCACCAGTCCTCCTCTCGAGCGGGACAAGCTCAATACCAAGAATTGAGAGACTAAAGAAATTCGCTAGAAAAAAGTTTCACAGGCATCTTCAGAAAGTGCCTGCGAATTTTATTTGGGCCCCCACCCCCCATTATTTTTCTCCAGCCACAGACAGAACACTTTCACTTTCACACCCGACTCCACGCTACCCTCCCTCATGACGTAAACCTGCCAAAAGCCCGAATCCGAACAACAAACCCGCCCCTCCCTGCCCTACAGTCTCCCAGGATCTCTCTCAAGCTGCGCCAAAGTTCCCACCCTCTCTGACGAAACTGCGAATGGACCAGAAGCTCTTCCGACGAAGATACGTGATCAAGACGAGATATTCACGCCGCGGATCAACTTCCACGTATGATTTCCAAGGACGTGTTATCAAACCGATGCCTGCTGACCAAGCATAGTGAGTCCTAGTCTTTAAGAAAGATAATTTATGCCCAACAAAGAATCGATGACCCAATCATACAATGCGCCCAGTGTTAGAGACGGATCACAGGTCCGCATCCTCGGCCTCTCCGGCAGCACCCGCAAAGGATCATTCAACACAGCGCTGTTACACGCATCCAAAGAGTTGCTACCAGAAAACACGACCCTCGAGATACACGATCTCTCCGGGCTCCCACTATTCAGCCAAGATATAGAACACGACCTAACACCAGCCATAAGGACGTTCAAACAAAAAATACGAGAGGCTGACACGATACTCTTCGCCTCACCAGAACACAACTATTCGATCACGGCGGTGATGAAGAACGCGATCGAATGGGGAAACCGACCACCAGGTGATAGATCATGGAAAGGGAAAACGGCTGGAATAATCAGCGCCTCATCCGGACCAAGAGGCGGAGTAAGATCACAAATGCATCTCAGACAGATAATGGTCGACATGGACATGTACCCCATCGACACTCCACAGCTACTCGTCGGAGACGCAGAGACAAAATTTGACAGAAACCTCAACCTGATTGATGAACAGACGCGAAAGATACTGCGAGACCTACTCGTCAGCCTAGCAGATTGGACCCGGAGGCTTAGAAGTACGCGACAGGTTCCCGAGGTCCGTCTTAGGTAGACGCTAAGGACGATCAGAACTATCTAGAATCTTTCAGTGTCTCGCAAGACATTGCAGTATCCTGAGACGAACCGGCTTATCTCCCCTGTTACGGGATCATAACTGTGCCGTTCCGTATTGCCAATATCACGTCCGTAGATGTGTATGCTCAAGGCAGCCTTGAGAGAAACGTTGTCGACACGATGTATCCCGGAATGTCCCAGAACTGTCACATGTCCCTTCTTGTTTGACCGTTCGTTAACCTTCTCCAGCTTGGCCTTCTTCAGGTTCGAACCATCATCAATTCTTCTGAAGAGTGTCTCTCGCTCCTCGCCCTCATACACTCCTATCAACGCCCAAGTTAGATGATCATGGATAGGCGTCGATTGTCCTGGGCGCCATACTCCGCCAATGATCGAATATGCCTCATCGTCGGGCATATGGAGAAGGTTCATGGCA
>VBBA01000205.1 GCA_005888675.1 Candidatus Bathyarchaeota archaeon
CAAGGGTCGAGAAAAAGGAGCGCCTTTCCTTCCTAGTTTGCGAAGCATGTGGCGCTAGGTCCTCAATCCTCACCACATGATCTGATGGAATCAGATGCCTCTCGTTTACCTCCAACGGTACACGACTGAGAAGGGCACGTTGGTAGCGTGCTGTGACGAGGAACTCCTTGGAAAAACATTCCGAGAGGGAAAATTGAAGCTGTCGGTCGAGCCGCAATTTTTCGGGAAAACCGCAATCGGTTTGGAAGAGGCTCTGGCAATTCTAGCTCCGGCGGAGATGATGAATCTGGCCGGACATGACATCGTCAGCGCCGCTATCAGCCGAGGCCTAGTCCATCCTGATGCCGTAATCCAGATAAAAGGAATACCGCATGTTCAAGTATTGAGAATGTAGGGTTTTCCGCAAATACGAATTCTGCGAGGAAATCTCGATCGTCATGGTGCCATCCAAGTCTGTGTTACACTAGCCCCGGAAAATGATTGAGACGGGCTACCGTGGGCTCGATACTAGGAAAAGAACAACTGTTCTCGGTCTTCTCTTGCTGGAATTCGAATACTCTATTCAGGCCGGAGGATTTCGACGTGGCACGGTGCGAGTTCCTTGAATTTAACAGCGTCCTTTTCTGAGCCGACAATAGTGCCATAGTGCATGGGTATCGCGAGCGAGGGATTGACGAGGCCGGCCGCCTCCGCAGCCTCCTCAGGAGTCATTACGTAGGTACCGCTTACAGGTAGCAGGGCGACGTCAGTCTTCAACCCGTTCATTTCTGGGATAGCATCAGTATCGCCAGCATGGTATACACGCACACCTTCGATCTCGACAATGTATCCTAACTTCTGATCTTCCCGTGGATGGAAGACTTTGCCCGGTTCTCGGAACTTGTTCAGGTTGTATGCGGGAACTGCCTCTATGGAGACTCCGTCGAGTCGTAGCTTGTCGCCTGGTTTAATGGTCCGAACCTCGCCGATCTTGGCTTTAGTAAGTTCAGCCTTGCACGCCGGGGTCGCAAGAATGACCGTCTTGTTTGACGCCATTTTCTTGACATCATCTGGCGAGCAATGATCGAAATGCTCATGAGTAATTAGCAAGATATCAGCCGGGCCATGTCGTCCCTTAATCTTGAAGGGATCAATGGCGACCGTCTTCCCATTTTTGATCACGAAAGAGTCGTGGCCGAGCCAAGAAATTTTCAGCCCCTTGAATTCTATCATAAGGCAGTCTCCTCAAGAAACCGGCCAATCGTCGGAGGATAGTTAAGCCTTAATGCTATATGGAATCGATTGCGACCGACTGGAAATAATCATAAATCAGCCCTTGAGCCCTATCGTTAGGTACAACGCATCATGACAGTCTACGACGTGATAGTTATCGGCTCTGGCGCCGCCGGGTATACCGCCGCCATCTACGCCTGCCGTGCAGGAAGGAAGACCCTACTAATTGGTGGCTCCCTTTCCGGCGGTCAGCTGATGATAACCTCTGATGTAGAGAATTTTCCAGGATTTCCTGACGGTGTTCTCGGTCCTGAGCTTATGGAGAGGATGAGGAAGCAGGCTGAAAGGTTCGGACCAGACATCATCTTCGACGATGCGACCGCGGTTGACTTCAGGAATCGACCCTTCACGGTGACTGTCTCCGGAAAAACGCATAGCGGACGTGCTGTTATTGTTGCCACAGGAGCGCTTGCCAAGTGGCTTGGGATCGCGTCTGAGACTAAATTTAGGGGCAAAGGAGTGTCTACATGCGCCACATGTGATGGATATTTCTTCAAGGAGAAGAACGTCGTTGTCGTAGGTGGCGGAGACACTGCGATGGAAGAGGCAACATTCCTCGCGAACGTTGTTAGGCATGTCACTGTTGTCCATCGACGCGACACATTGAGGGCTAGCGGTATTATGCAGGAACGAGCGATGAAGAATCCCAAGATCGATTTTCTCCTGGATTCTGTCGTAGAAGAGGTGTTAGGGCTCGACAAGGTGACCGGAGTGAAAACACTAAACTTGAAGACCGGCAAAGAGAGCGTTTTGAAAACGGACGGTTTGTTTGTGGCGATTGGATATCAACCGAACACCGAGATATTCAAGGGCCAACTACATCTAGACGACAGGGGATACATCCGGACGAAAGCTGAAACTGAAACGAATGTTGCTGGGGTTTTCGCGGCAGGGGACGTACGAGATCACAAATACAGACAGGCAGTGACGGCGGCTGCTGACGGGTGCAAGGCGGCAATGGACGCCGATCGATTTCTGAGCGAGCATAACGACTGAATCCAGTGAGTATGTCGACCGTTGAAGTGTCCGAAGTGCGATCTCCAGCTCGACTTTAATGGTAGATACATTGTCCAAGAGGATTTTGAGGCCGGAGCTCCAGCTCAGATAAGAGACATGGAAGTCTGGCAATGCGACAAGTGCAAGACCTACTACGAGACGAGCAGAACCGGTAAGCCGGTTCCGATTCCGTTTATGCAGAGCCTCTTTCGAAGGCTCGAATGAGTCTTCTCAACTGCTGGGCACGTCCCGCCATTCTAGGGTCTCCCGGTTCCCAGATATTTGAAACCCGCAGCTTCGCATGAAGTTCTGGAGAGCATGTTTCTCGAGTCGAACATCAGGGGGTCCCGTTTCATCCTTCCTGCAAGTTTTCGCAGGTCCACGCGACCGAATGCTTTGTGGGCTGTAGCGATCAATATGCAATCCGCGTCCTGAACGGATTCTTCGATTGACCGTGTGGATTCGATCGCTGTCGTGCCCAAGCGAACAGAACGTACGTATGGATCATAAGGCCTCACAGTTGCTTTTCTGTGTCTAAGCAGCTTCAATATGTCGACGGCTGGGCTGCGCCTCGTGTCCCTTACCTGGCCCTTGTAAGCAAGCCCCCAGAGTGACACTGTAGATTTGTCGAGTTTTTTCCCTTGTCTCTTCAGAGCGTTGTCAAGACGCTCCACCACGTGGCGTGGCATCATTGTGTTGACGGTCTTCGCCGTGGCGACCAACCGCAGATTCATTCCGACCTTCTTCGCTTTGTAGACTAAGTAGAACGGGTCCTTGGGTATACAATGACCGCCTACGCCAGGTCCAGGATAATGGGGCATGAAGCCAAATGGCTTCGTTGTAGCGGCTTGGATGGTCTCGACGAAATCGACTCCAAGCTTCTCGTGCAAGACGGCGAGTTCGTTGACGAGCGCTATGTTCACGTAGCGAAAGATGTTCTCAAGCATCTTGGAAGCTTCGGCTACCGATGGGCTGCTGACCTTGAAGACTGGGGCCTCTAGGATAGACCCGTAAAAGCTAGCTCCGAGCATTGTAGACTCATTGTCCATCCCACCAACGACCTTAGGAATTTTGGATACGTTATATTTTGGATTCCCATAATCAATTCTCTCTGGCGAGTATACTAGGCCGAATCCTCGACTTGTCCTGCCTTTGCCTCGCTTGAGGATTGGGAAGACGACCTCTTGCGTGGTGCCTGGATAGCTTGTGCTTTCGAGTATGATGAGTTTGTAATTGGAAAGTAATCTAGAGAGGCCTTGTGTGACTTTTTTGACAAACGAGAGATCAGGAATGCCCTTCTTATCCAAGGGAGTTTGGACACAGATTATTACTACGTCAGCGTCCTTCGCTCCCTCGACCAGGCGAGTCGTTGCTCTAATCTTGCCTTTACTAACTAGATCCGGAAGTAGTTTCTCACTGTAAGGATCCTCCACGTGAGAAACGCCTTTGTTTATGCTGGCTACTTTGGACTCATCCACGTCCACGCCTATGACGTCGAAGCCGGCTTTGGCAGATGCCACTGCCAGCGGGACGCCGACATAGCCGAGGCCTACAATACAGACCTTCGCCTTTCGCGAGTTGATTTTCGATTGAATGAGCTCGTCATTTCTTCTCATTAGTTCAACTCCCATTTACCTTGCGCCCTTTTCAGGGTATCGAGAAGTTTCTCGGTTGGGTCTTCCATCCAGGCGAGGAGTCTTTTGCCCCTCCTTCTCTGGTCCTCCCGTCTCTTGTCATTGCCCAGTATTTGTAACACTTCCTTCGTTATCTTGCTTGGGGACTTAATTGTCTTGACCAGTCGCTTTCTTTCCAAATATCTGATGTAGAGTGGCTTTGGACCAGGGAAGCATGAGATAGCGGGGACGCCGAGCAGGGCGGCCTCTACTGTCATTGTCCCGCCGGAGCCTACGAAAACGTCCGTACGGGAGAGGAGGCTGGCCGCGTCGATTATCTGGTCTAGGACGATAATCCTTGTGCCGAAACGTCTACGGAGGACCGGGGCTTGCTGTCCGTAACGTGTCGAGACTAGAA
>VBBA01000206.1 GCA_005888675.1 Candidatus Bathyarchaeota archaeon
CTTCCAGAAAGAGAGCCCAATGTCGGGTCCGAAACGAACGGAGTCGAGCAGCCTAATGTAGAATCAGCCTCTATTACAGAGGAGGAGGAAACACATTCTGCCGCTGAAGACGATACAGAAACTCGAACAATCCGCGCGAAAGAAGAATCAGAAGAGGAGAGTAACAAGTGAGCCTTCGTAGTCAACGACGGATAGCTGCTAGTTTACTGAAAGCCGGCGAAACCAGAGTATGGATTGACCCTGAAGAAGGCGACCGAGTTGGGTCGGCTATCACACGACAGGAAATAGCCACTTTGATTAGAGAAGGTCGGATTCGTGCACTTCCGAAAAAGGGAGTAAGTCGAGGACGGGCTAGAGAACGGATGGGCAGGCGGAAGAAGGCTGGCAGTAGGAAAGGAGGACTCGGCTTAGGAAAAAGTCTTTGGGTCCATCGGATTAGGGCGTTGCGCAGGCAGCTACGGGGCCTTAGAGACAAGAGACAGATCACTCCGAAAGATTACAAGGTGATGGTCGGGATGGCGAAGGGCGGTGCTTTCAGAAGTACATCCCACATTGATGAGTATCTGAAGACACACCAGATGCTGAGGAAACGGTAACAAAAATGGCCAGCGGACCACGATATTCACTCCCCTTCCGACGAAGAAGAGAAGGTCGGACGGACTACAGGCAACGAAGATCGCTAATAATCTCCGGCAGACCAAGAGCCGTGGTTCGACTGACCAATGATCACGTCTACGTACAGATAAGCGAGGCACGACCGAAAGGTGACGTGGTAAAAGCGTCCGCGTCGTCAAAGGAATTATCCAAACTTGGATGGCAAGGCGGAACCGGCAACCTTCCAAGCGCTTATCTGACGGCATTATTAGCTGGGAAACGAGCCCAAGCAAACGGCGTGAAAGATGCCATATTGGACATCGGTCTGAGGTCGATTACAAAGGGATCCAAAGTGGCCGCTGCTCTAAAAGGGCTCGCGGACTCGGGACTAACCATACCACACTCTACCGAGGTCTTGCCGGACAAGCAGCGATTGTCGGGTGGACACATAGCTAGCTATGCTAAGACTCTTGCACAGAAGTCCAGTGAAGAGTACAAGAAGAGGTTCAGCCACTACATATCTAGAGGAATGAAACCCGAAGATCTTACAGGTCACTTCGACCAGGTAGCAGTTCGGATACAGCAAACGGTTATTGGAGAAAAGGCGTAGGGTCGAGCTTTGGGTTATCAACAACAGAGATACCAACAACGAGCACCTTCGCAACAACAGGAAATTGGATGGTTGCCTAAGACCAAGCTAGGCAAGCTCGTCCAGCAAGGGGAGATAGTATCCTTGACCGAGATATTTACGCAGGGACTGAGGATAATGGAACCCGAGATCGTTGACACGCTCCTCCCCAACCTTCAGCAGGAGGTTCTCGGGATCGGATTCGTTCAGAAGCAGACGGATGCGGGGGAAAGGTCGAGATTCCGTGCGATCGTAGCAATAGGCAACGGAGAAGGCTACATCGGCATTGGCGAAGGAAAAGCTAGACAAGTAAGAACCGCTATCGACAAGGGCACGGTCCAAGCCAAGCTGAATGTCATGCCAGTTCGCCGAGGCTGCGGCAGCTGGGAATGCCGATGCGGAAGACCTCACGCCCTTCCTTTCATAATGAAGGGTAAGTGCGGGAGTGTGCGTATTGAACTCATTCCTGGACCCAGAGGGCTAGGATTGGTCGCGGGTGAGATACCGAAATCCGTGTTGAAGCTGGCCGGAATAAAGGATTGTTGGACCAGAACTTATGGGTCGACCTCGACCTTAACCTCATCGGCCCTTGCAGTATTCGATGCCTTGGCCATGGGATACAGTGTAGTCACTCCGAGCGACTGGGTGTCATAGAGATATGAACCAGAATCAGACAATCGAAGGGGCAACACGGCCGAAGCTTTTCTTGGCGGTTCGGATTAGAGGAACGGTTGGTGACAACCCGCGAATGGAACTCGCGCTAAAGTCGCTGGGAATGGAGAGCAAGTTCAACGCACGACTTGTTCCTGGAAACCCTGACATGCTGGGAATGTTGAGGAAGGCGAAAGACCAAGTAACATGGGGCGAACTGGAGCCTGAAACCTTGGAAATGATCCTCAGCAAGCGCGCTGAGAAGAGTGGTCCGGGTCCGCATCGTTTGGACGAAGAGTTTGCAAGGCTCCACTTCAAAATCCAGGATCTTGGAGATCTTGCAAAACAGATCATTGGAGGCGAAGTCGATCTTCAACGACTATGGCGGGCCGGTGTCAAGTCCACGATCAGACTACATCCTCCAAAGGGTGGATTCAAGAAGAGTACCAAGCGACCCTACAATAGTAGTGGTGAGCTTGGCTACCGGGGTCGAGAAATCAACCGTCTCGCCAAACGAATGATCTAGGCGTCGATGAAGAATATAGATGCGTCAAATAATGCTAGGACGTCCGGCTTGTACCTTAAATCAGGAGCGTTATGATATCCATTGAGTTATTCCAAGGGACATCCTACTAGACGCAGACGCCCATCCAAGCGGTCGGGTTGGTGGTTCGATATTTTCGAGGAGATGGAACGGATGGATCGAATGATGGACGAGATGATGCGAAAAGCGTTCACGATGCCTAGAGCTCAAGAGGGACCGTTACCTTTCGTCTACGGTTTCTCAATGTCAGTCGGACCCGATGGCAAGCCCGTGGTCAGAGAGTTCGGGAATTTGGAACAGAGCTCGCGCGGTCCACTCTTGAAAGAGGAACGAGAGCCGCTTGTGGATGTGATGGAGGAGGGCGACGAGATAATTGTGGTGATTGAGATTCCCGGCGTGGAGAAGAAGGATGTGAAGCTGGAGGCAACGGATCGAGTGTTGAAGATAGCTGTCGATTCGGAAAAGAGAAAGTACTACAAGGAATTGGACCTTCCGCATATGGTTGACCCGAGAAAGTCTAGCGCATCCTACAAGAATGGAGTTCTTGAGGTGAGGTTTCCGAAAACCGAGGAGAAGAAGCCGACCCGAGAGATCAGGGTAGAATAACTCAGGGGTCATCAGGTAACTGTTTTATAAAACAGAAGGCAAATTGCTGGGTAGAGAAAGAATGAGTTCGGCTCGTAGTAGACAACGCCAGAAACCTAGGTTATGAATAGATAGGCTGGACCCCAGGTCCCGGGTTACTGTCATCCAACTACACGAAAGAAATCCGAACAATCAGGGTCTTTCTGATAGGTGAAATTTGACGGCTTCCACGACGATTTCGAAGGCTGATTCTGTTGCTAGGTTCAAATTCAAACGGACGATTGATGAGTTAAGCCGTAAGGAAGGACGTGGAACAGAGCTGATCAGTCTCTATGTTCCACCGGACCGGAAAATTCACGAGGTCCTCGCGAACCTTCGGGAAGAGGCTGGTACTGCTAGTAACATCAAATCGCGGACTACGCGGCAGAATGTTGAGGAAGCCATTGAGAGAGTCAGTCAACGACTACGCTTATGGAAAGAGCCGCCTCCAACGGGACTGATCATTTTCGGTGGTGCGATTCCCCAGAACGGACCAGGCAGCGAGCGTATGGAATTGTTTACACTTGTGCCTCCGGAGCCGATAGACGTCTACTTCTATCGTTGTGACAGCAGATTCCATGTCGAGCCATTAATGGCATTGGTCGCGGAAAAGGATACGTTCGGCATACTGGTCATAGATGGGCAGGAGGCTGTTGTTGCGACCTTGAAGGGGCGGAGGGTGGATATTGTCAAGAGCTTCACTTCCGGCATCGCGGGTAAGAGTCGTGCGGGGGGGCAGTCTGCGAGACGTTTCGAGAGGATCAGGGAGCAGATGACGAATGATTACTACAAGCGTGTGGGACAGCACTTCAATGATATCATGACGCAGGTGCCGGATCTGAAAGGGATTATTATTGGTGGTCCTGGCCCGACGAAATACGTGTTTAGTGAAGGGGAGTATCTTCAGTATATGCTGAAGAAGAAGGTATTGTCGATCATTGATACGAGCTATACTAGCGATGCTGGTGTGGAGGAGGTTGTAGAGAAGAGCAATGATATCCTGAAGGGAGTTCGATATAATGAGGAGAAGCAGCTGGTTCAGAAGTTTCTCTACGAGCTGGGGCATGAGACTGGGAAGGGTTCGTTTGGTGAGGCTGATGTGGTGAAGCATTTGGAGAAGGGGATTGTGGACATGTTGTTGATTTCGGAGGCTTTGGAGGGTGAGCGGTTGGTTGTGAAATGCCGGAATTGCGGGTATGAAGAGGAGACTCGTGGTACTAGGTTTGAGATGCACGCTGTCAGGTCCGAGTTGGCCTCCAGGTCCTGTCCTAAGTGTGGTAAGGCAACTTTGGGGGTGGAAAAGGAGGTGGATGTGATTGATGATATGCTCGATTTGGCTGAGAAGTCGGCTACAAGGGTC
>VBBA01000144.1 GCA_005888675.1 Candidatus Bathyarchaeota archaeon
TGGTATGATAGCTACTAGTACAGTCAACTCGCTGACGGAGGATGAGACTAGATTAAGTAGCGCCATTGGAGCTAGTTTCACTCGTCTCGCCCAGTTGAAGGCTGTGACTTTCTCCGGGAACTCCGAGAGGAATGGCGCGATCCATTGGAGGAAGAAGAAGACTGATCCCGCTCCGAGTAACCGGGTCGCGATTCTAGCGATGGAGTCGACAAAGGGTTCAGTTATTACCAGAAACACTAGACCTGAGAAGGTGAATAGGAAACCAATTGCCAAGGCTCGATGTCGAGTCGTCTCCAATTCCACGAGTGCCAAGGGAGAAGCGGCCAAGACCTCCTTTGGATCCTCTTTTTCCGATGGAAGTTTTGAGAGTAGCCAAAGGTAGAGGACAAAGATGGCACCGAGAACCACAGTATCTAGAATGGTCAGGGTGCCCTTCAAGAGAACCACCAGGTACCATAATGATGAGACTAGTAGGAAGACGACCTCGATACTCTGCTCTTTCCGCAACTTCACAACGGTAGGCCCGGCTCCTCCAAGCCCAGGCTTCCGTCGTCTCTGGACCGCTAGAGTGATTAAGATCAAGGGCCAACCCAGCCCAGTCAATAATCTGTTGGCGCCGGTGAAGTTCGCTATCACATTACCCTCCCAGAGAGCAAGCTGTTGCCCTGCCTTCCACGCAATAGTGCCCTCGACGAAGAATTCCGGCAACGTCTGAACAATCGCTACTACCGCCAAGGCAAGTCCACGACTTACCGAGAACTCGGAAGCCTCCGCAGCCCAGGAGATCAGGAAGGCGGTGCAAACAACGCTGGCGAAGGTGAAGAAGGCGACGAGGAAGACAGAGTCCCGTTCCAGAACAACAGCCAGAATACCCAGAACAGCGAACAGGATCAAGGCAACGTA
>VBBA01000145.1 GCA_005888675.1 Candidatus Bathyarchaeota archaeon
ACCCAGCCCCGCCCACCTTCAGAAACCCATTCAAAATATTCCGCAGCACCGGAATGGTTTCAGCCAGGAGACCGATCCTAAACCGGTCATTTTCCGCCAGAAAACAGCCACTTTCCTTCAAAATCCGATTTTTCTCTCGTGAAATCCAATCACGAGATGGGGGGAGGGTAGACACCCTAGAATGAAATTTTCTGAGCGTGGAGAGCGGGGAGTCTGAAGGATTAGTTTCGGAAAAACAGAGAGTACCTTCGATCAGAACCTAGAAAAGATTTCACAGGCATTCTAGAAAACCCCCGACGAATCTTATTTGGCCCCCACCCCCTCATTATTTTTCTCCAGCCACAGACAGAACACTTTCACTTTCACACGACTCCAAGCCCACCACCTACCATCTCTCCCGGAAAGCCAGAAGCACACCAAAAAACATCACAAGAAAGAACTCCATCCCACCCACGCGGAAACTCACGAGGAGCAGAATAATCGAATAAGAATTCTCATTGCCAGACCCCCTGACTCAGAATTCTCGACACCGAACCCGAACGAATCCCGCTACCGCTCCCTCATGAAGCAAACCCGTCAAAAACCCGAATCCGAACAAACCCCACCGAACCCTCTGTCATCGTCACACACAACGGCTCGAGATCGCTTTGGTGGACAGGGCGGGATTTGAACCCGCGGCCTTCCGGTATATCTGGGCCACTGGGCAAAGGCCCTTGCGAACCGGACGTTCTTCAGCCAACATCCTTTACAGGACGCTGCATACCAGGCTGAACTACCTGCCCCAAGCCGGACAGTCCCCGTCTGCTTCAACGGCTTAAGCGTTTTTCTCTCCAAGCTCAAACCTGGGACAATCTTATTGCTCTGGCCAACACACCTCTGGATCATTCACCCTTACAAGGGGAATTATCCTGAAGCGATGTCCGGAATGCGGTGGGTATAACCTGGACGACAGAGAATCGTGTGGACTCTGCGGCTCCAGTCTCCTTGACGTCGAAACGGTTGACGAGAGAGCGGATCTTTTGCCACCACCCAATCGAGGGGCTCCGAAAATCTTACCCGAGGAGAGGAAGAATGTGGAGGCTGGCTTGATAGCTCTCGTTATCGGGGGGATCCTTAGTATTGCGGGTCTACTCGTGGCGGCTGATCTCGTCTTAGGGTCCGAATACAGACTACTGGGTCTCCAATTGACAGTATTTGGTTTGATCACAATAATGGCAGTTATCCTTGGTACCTTTGGTGGATTGTTCACCGGATGGAGAGGCTGGTACGCGCAAATGATCGAGCGGCGATCGACGCGGGATGAACCCAAAGAGTATCCGATAAACCCAGACGAAAAACAAAACGATTAACCCGAACGCATCTTCCGAGCTAACAAGCGCAAAACCCCGGAAAGTCTTATTACGAGTCAGGAGCCGCCTCCCAAAAATGAACGGGCCCGTAGCTCAGCATGGTCAGAGCACACGACTGATAATCGTGGGGTCGAGTAATGGTCCATCTGACCGTTCGATAGAGTTCAAATCTCTCCGGGCCCACCACACCATTCCGATAATCATTCAACTGATGTAGAACTCTCGGGTTTCACACCTAATTCCTTGAAGGCCGGCTCAAGCCGTTGACGATCACCGAAGTCAAACTCAATAACTCTTCCCTTACGAACCAAATCGGGAACAGTCCTGATGTTGAATTGCGTCGGGTCTATCCGCTTCTTCTTCAGAGTCTCCGGCTTCAACGGGAACGAGGCTGGAGCTCCAGGGGTCGGTCTGAGACTGTACGGTGCAGCAATTGTTCGAAAAAGCCCGTTCTGATAATAGTCAATGTAGACTTTTCCAACCCGCTGATTCTCCTTACGCGATGTCGTTGCGATCTTCGGCAACAATCCTTCAATTAGAACCCCCAAGAGATATACAAAACGACGGATCACCTCAATATCGTACTTGGGAACTATCGGGACAAGAAAGTGAAGCCCATCGTGACCCGAAGTCTTCAGAAGATGTCGAAGATTCATGTGGTCTAGGGCAGAATGTACTGTCAGCCCAATCTCAACCGCCTCTTCAAATCCGGCCGGTGCATGTGGATCCAGATCGATCAGAAGCAGATCATGCTTCTCATAATCCGGACCTGATGATAGAAAATGATTGATCTCCACACAAGCCATATCCGCCAACCATACCAAAGTCGCCTCATCATTACAGACAACATGTCGAACAATCTTCTTCACCTGACCATGAGCTTCTACATTCACGGTCTTTACCCAGGATGGATGATGAGGCCAATCTTTCTGGACAAATGACTTCCCACCGTCGACACCATGGGGAAACCTGTTCAACATCAAAGGGCGGTCGCGCGAGTACTTGAGCATCTCGGGAGCGATGGACGCATAGTATTGGATCATGTCCCCTTTAGTGATCCCTTCCTTGATCCACATCGGTTTGTCCAAGTTAGTGAGAACGACCCTCCTACCCGATACCGATACAATTTCTCCAGTAGGGTTCACTCGCTCCACTCCTGCTAGCGTCTCCAACATTGATGGTTATTGTTAACCGATTCCAAGGCCACAACCCTATTATTACAGATGAGCCACGAGGCCGCATCACTCTCCGAATAGGAATGAAGAATTCTTGCCTGCAAGAGCAGTATGGAAAGGCGCGATAAGCTTCGGCCTTGTAAGCATACCCGTCAAGACTTACGGAGCAATATCCGAACACAAGACAGGTATGAGAATGCTATGCCCGAAATGCAAGAGCCCACTGCAATACAAGCGCATCTGTCCAAAGGGACACGGAGAGATCCCTTGGGAGAACATAATCAAAGGTTACGAGGTCCAGAAAGGAAAATACGTCCCACTCACCCAGAAGGATCTGGAGAAACTCGAACTCAAAGCCGGACGCCTGATCGAGATATTCCAATTCGTGGACATCAGCAATCTAGACCCGATCTATTTCGACAACAGCTACTTCCTAGTTCCGGACGCCAATGGCGAGAAGCCATATTTCCTCTTACGCCAAGCACTTGAGGAATACGACAAGATCGCGCTGGGACGATTCGTATTCCATGAGAAGGAACACTTGGTCGCCCTGCGTCCGTACGAAGGCGCGGTGCTAATGGAGACTCTTCACTACGCGGATGAAATACGCACCCCTAATGATTTTGCAGAGTTGAAGACGCCAGTAGAGGTGGACAAGGACGAACTGGAACTGGCCGGACAACTCATCCGGATTCTAAAGAAACCGTTTGCCTACAAGGAGTACAAGGACCGTTACCAAGAGGGACTATCGAAACTTGTCGAGGCCAAGATGAAGGGAGAAGAAGAACTCGTCGAAGTGAGAGTCCCCGAGATCAAGCCGACTAAAAACCTAATGGAGACCTTGAAGGCGAGTATACGTTCACACGATAAGCGATGACGTTATTCGAGCAGCGGCCTATACGTCCAATGCTATCGACCGCTGGGGATCCTTTCGACTCTGAAGAGTACATTTTCGAGCCGAAATGGGATGGACTCAGAACAATCCTCTTCCTCCACAATGAAAAGCTCGAGTTTCAAAACCGGAATCTAAGAGACGTCACACCATGGTATCCTGAACTGCAAGAAGTGAAGGATCAGATTCGCGCGAAGAGTACGATCATCGATGGCGAAATAGTAATCCTCACCAAGAAAGGATTGCCGAGCTTCCACCAGTTGCAACCTAGATTCGGAATCACCAACCTTCGCGAAGCGCAGACGCTCGCACGCAGCACACCGGCCACCTTTGTCCCATTCGATCTACTACACCTGAACGGCAAAGACACTACCAACTTACCATTACTACAACGGAAACAGATGCTGAAAACAATAATTCACGAAGGCCCATACCTCCTCTACAGCGAACACGTTACATCGAAAGGAAAACGATTCTACAAACTTGCAAAAGCAAAAGGATTCGAGGGGGTCGTCGCAAAACACATCGATTCAACATACACTCCCGGCCTACGATCAACGCAATGGATCAAATTGAAATCAACCGAAACGCTTGATTGTCTCGTGGTGGGATACACTGCTGGCGAAGGAACACGATCGCCAACATTCGGCTCACTAGTCCTAGCAGGCTACGACGACAAGGGAAAACTAGTACACCTTGGCAATGTCGGCGGAGGATTCAACAATCAAGAGCTTCAACTCATCAAAGAAAAACTAGTCAAGCTTGAAAGAAAAACCCCGGCGATCGAGGGCGAAGTAAAATCAAATTCAGCGATCGTCTGGGTCAAGCCCACAATCGTCTGCGAAGTCGAATACGGCAGTATGACCGATGATAGGAAGCTCCGATTCCCGAGATTCCAAAGGGTCCGGACAGACCTCGACCCAAAGACAATCCAATTTTGACCGGCATACTCCCAACGGTTTCCAGCGAAGACATATAATCCGCGGGACCCGTCGTTCAGTTTGACGGTAGCGAAATGTCAGTCGAAGCCCAAACTCTCCGAATGCCCAGTTGCAACTGGTGCGGCAGAATAATACTGCCAAAAGAGGCCGCGGTCAAATTCCCCTGTCCCCAATGCGGAGCCGTCACAATATGGCGTTGCGAAAAATGCAGAGGCTTCGGTCGCTCATACAAGTGCCCAAAGTGCGGCTTCACAGGACCCTGAAGGGGAGAATTCTGATTGGCAAAGGTCCTCGTCTCGGTCAAACTCTTCCCTTCTGAACCCAACACCAACATGGCACAACTACGAGACAAAGTGACCAAGTCATTGGAGGGAAGGGCTTCAATCTACAAGTTCGAAGAGGAGCCCATCGCGTTCGGTCTGGTTGCGCTGATCGCCCACGTTATGCTCCCGGAAGATGCTGGGGGACAAATGCAGGATGTGGAAGATCGACTCAGAAACGTCGAAGGCATCAACGAATTGCAAGTCCTCTCCTCAAGACGGGTTTGAACAATTCCATAACAATACTTACCATTCGGTAATTACCGTAACAGGAAGCTTAAGTAAGCAGGCGTCTACTCGTCCACTCGGTCTGCTCATTATGGGCCTTAGAGTCAGTCTTCACGAGGGAGATAAGGTCCTCTGGGACCTTCCTTTGGAGGAGAAAGACTGGGAGGATGGTCAGAAAGAGACCCTGCGCAGAGAGCTCGGGGACTTGGATAAGGACTTGGACACTCTCTGTGGCATATGTGATTTCTACTCCAACAAGAAGAGATTGCAGATGGTCTCTCACATACTCGGCGAATGTGGGAATGAAGCCAGCTTTACTGACCTACTTCGTGTGGCTGTCAACCCGAAATATGTCAATGACCTCGTCAATAAAGCCTCGACAAACCACCTAGTCGTAAAGGATGGTCATGGATACCGGGTATCCCCTAAGGGACTGGGAAGCTTCCTACTCCTCTCCCTGGCCACTCGGAAACTCTTGCAAGAGCTGGATTCCACGAACAACCGCAATAAGTCTTTTGAGGAGGACTAATCCTTGAAAAATCCTAGGAGCGGTCTACGGATACACGCTCATCCGTACTCTTCTCCCGATCAGAACAATCGCCCGAGGAATAGTGAACTGTAAAAATGGTTGCTAAAGAAGTTCAAGCAAGAGTAGCAGACGCCAAGCAGCGCGATGTGGGCCATGGAAAGGTCCGAATCGACAACGAGACAATGCAGAAGCTGAACATTACCGCGGGTGATTTTATTGAGATTCACGGCAAGCGAACAACTGTCGCGATTGCCTGGCCGGCCTATGCGGAAGATCAGGGTCAAGAAATTGTCCGAATGGATGGACTCCTCAGAAGGAACGCAGGAGTTGCATTGAACGAGTACGTCACGATCCGAAAGGCCGAGGTAAAAGATGCTCAAACGATTGTTTTCGCTCCAACAGATGTCCGCTTGAGTGTAGACGAGGAATTTGTCGGATTCGTGAAACGGCGATTCATGGACATGCCCTTCGTCGAGGGCGACATGACCTTGCTCAGTATCTTCGGAAGTGCAGTCCCATTGATCGCAACCCGGACCAGACCTCACGGACCAGTGAAGATCGTCGAGCCGTCAGTCGTTCAAGTTATGAGCGAGCCTACCCCCGAGAAAAAGGGGATACCGATAGTCACCTACGAGGACATCGGCGGGCTCCATACTGAGATACAAAGAATACGTGAGATGGTCGAGCTGCCGCTCCGCCATCCTGAACTTTTCCAGAGACTGGGCATAGAGCCACCGAAAGGAGTATTCCTTTACGGTCCTCCTGGATGTGGGAAGACCTTGTTGGCGAAGGCAGTCGCTAACGAGTCCGACGCAAACTTTTACGTGATCAGTGGCCCGGAGATTATGAGTAAGTTCTACGGAGAATCTGAAGCGAGGCTCCGAGAGATCTTCCAGAAGGCGCAAGAAACAGCGCCGAGCATCATATTCATCGATGAGATGGACGCGATCGCACCCAAACGGGAAGAAGTTACTGGTGAGGTTGAGCGACGCGTCGTAGCACAATTACTCAGTCTCATGGACGGCATGGGATCAAGAGGCAACATAATAGTAATCGGCGCCACAAACCGACCCAATGCCATTGACCCGGCACTGAGAAGGCCTGGACGGTTCGATCGTGAGATCGAGATTGGGGTCCCGGACAAGGCCGGACGATACGAGGTCTTACAGATCCATACGCGGACGATGCCGTTGACCTCGGATGTTGACCTCCACCGGCTCTCGGACATTTGCCATGGCTACACAGGTGCTGACATCTCCGCGCTTTGCCGCGAGGCCGCTATGAAAGCCCTCAGAAGATATCTTCCGGAGATCAACTTGGAAGAGGAAAGGATACCCAGCCACATTCTAGAGAAGATGGACGTCCGACTAGACGACTTCACAGCCGCCTACAGAGAGGTCACACCAACCGCGATGAGAGAGGTTTACGTCGAGGTCCCAACAGTTAGATGGTTGGACGTAGGAGGACTCGGGGACGTCAAACAAGACCTCCAAGAAGCAGTCGAATGGCCCCTGAAGAAGCCGGAAGTGTTCAAACGTGTCGGAGTTGAGCCTCCGAAGGGTATCCTCCTCTTCGGACCACCAGGATGCGGCAAGACCATGCTCGCCAGAGCAGTAGCTACCGAGAGCGAAGCCAATTTCATCTCGATAAAGGGACCTGAACTGTTCAGCAAGTGGGTAGGCGAATCGGAGAAAGCGATACGCGAGGTCTTCAGGAAAGGACGCACAGCCGCTCCATCAATAATATTCTTCGACGAACTCGACTCAGTGGTTCCCCGAAGAGGGATGGGTTACGGAGACAGTGGCGTCTCGGAACGCGTCATAAGCCAACTCTTGACCGAGCTGGACGGGATCGAATCACTCGAGAACGTAGTCGTCATCGGAGCAACTAACAGGCCCGACATAATCGACCCTGCCATCCTCCGACCCGGGCGATTCGACCGTCTAATATACGTCCCATCGCCAGACCACGCCACCCGATACCAGATTCTAAAACTGCACACACAGGGGATGCCCCTAGCCCATGATGTCGATCTCGATCAGCTTGCAACTCAGACTCAGAGCTATTCCGGAGCTGATCTAGAGGCAGTCTGTCG
Organism: Candidatus Bathyarchaeota archaeon; assembly: GCA_005888675.1. Lineage (GTDB taxonomy): Archaea > Thermoproteota > Bathyarchaeia > 40CM-2-53-6 > 40CM-2-53-6 > BA-13. The sequence goes on from VBBA01000145.1 coordinate 7,530, forward strand.
CGAAGCCGGATTGGTCTCGCTGAGGAAGAATATTGAAACAAAGGAAGTAACATTGGAAGACTTCAGAGACGGACTCGAAAGGATCAAGCCATCAGTTACGCCGGACATGGAAAACTGGTACCAAGCATTCGTGAAACGATTCAAGAAGGAACGCACACCAATCCCGATCACTTAGAATGGTGCGTAAAGCTCTCATTGGAAACGGATAGTTGAGCAAAGTGTGGAGTCCTAGGCCGCTATCGCTAGCGATAGTCGAAACCTTGGAACGCAAGGGAGCAATGACTGACATTGAGCTTCAAAAAGAATTGAAAGACGACTTTGGTGACGTCAGCTTCCGCGAACTCAACAGTGGTCTGCTAAAACTGGAAGTCCAGGGAGTTTTGAGAGTATCTCGGCTAATGAGAGGAAAACGTCAGGTAGAACTCACAGCCCTCAAGACCTGAGCAAGCGTATATTAGAGCGAAAACTAGAATCTAGAATATGGAAGCGACAAAAGGAATAATGCCAGAGAAAACCGAGCATCCCATAACGATCACAGACTCGGACTTTGAATCGTTCATATCTAAGCATCCGGTTGTATTGGTTGATTGCTGGGCACCGTGGTGTGGACCCTGTCGAATGGTCTCGCCAATAGTAGATGCCCTGGCCAAGGAATACTCCGGACGAGTTACCTTCGGAAAACTCAACACGGACGAAAATCCCGCGGTCGTGACCCGGTTCGGCATAATGGCAATCCCAACACTCTTGGTTCTGAAGAACGGGAAGCACGTCGACTCGATAGTTGGGGCTGTCCCCAAGGCTCGGATAGAATCTGTCCTCACGAAGTATCTTTAGAGCAACTCACGAGAACAGGCCGCCTCAGAAGTTGATGCTGCTACACTAATTTCTCCAGGATGCGACGACAGTCTTCCAAGTCTACTGTGCAACGCGCCCAGCAATAGCTGATTAAATAGCCGCCAAGCAGGTACTCTCTGCGCGGGCTGGGCAAGAATGAAAAAGCCTCCATCCCAAAGACTCGTTGTTGTCGTCGACGGCGGAGCCTCCGGGGTTTCTGGTGACAAGTACCTGGGAGCGCTCATTGCACTCGGAGCAAGCCCTGCAGGTCTAAAGAAAGTTGCCAGCGTAGTAGGGGATTCTCTTCCAGGGAGCGAGAAGGTTGAGGTCCATTTCCAGAATGTTGAACGAGGGGAGGTCGAAGCAAATCTTGTCAGAGTCGAGACCCCGGAAAGGAGTTCTGGCCGAAAAGGTGGTTTGATCAGGAGCACGATCGAAAAGACATCCTTGAAGCTCGGCCTCTCAGGATGGGGAAGAAAATTCGCTCTGGGCGTTGTAGATACTTTGCTCTGGGCGGAGTCAGAGGTTCACGGACACAGCCCGAAGGAGACAGTGTTGTACGAGTTAGGTTCCGCCGATACTTTGGTCGACATTCTTGGTACCGCAGCCATGATCGAAGAATTGAACTTGAACGAGGCGTCGTGGGTGTCAACGCCTCTGGCAGTCGGGGGCGGGACAACCAAATTCTCGGGAAGGACCTATGCGAATCCTCCCCCTGCTGTAGTCGAAATACTGAAAGTTCACAGATTCCCGATGACAGGGGGGCGTGAAAAGACCGAGCTGACGACACCCACAGGGGCCGCTATCACAGTCAATCTTACACGAACGGCATCCGAAACCTACCCTTCGATGATCCCCCTGCAGGTTGGATATGGAGCGGGTTCGAAGGAGCTGGATGAGACTGCCAACCTCCTCCGAATAACTGTCGGTGAAATACTTGGGAACTCGCATTCTCACGATAGCATGGTGATCCTCGAAACGAATCTCGACGATGTGACCGGAGAAGTAATCGGGCATGCGGTTGAGAGGTTATTCTCCGAGGGAGCAAGGGATGTGACATTAACGCCTGTTTACATGAAGAAGAACAGACCAGGTAGCATGATTAGCGTCATAGTAGACGAGACCGAGTCGGAGAGATTTGCGGGTTTATTGATGGAAGAAACGGGAACGCTTGGTGTTAGAGAGATTCCAATAAGGAGGCACATTTCTAACCGTAAAGAGGCAGTCATTCCACTTACGATCAAAGGAAGAGAATATCAGTTGAAAGTTAAGCGGGCTTTCGGCCCAGACGGTAAATTGTTGAGAGAAAAGCCTGAGTATGAGGATCTTAAGAGGATATCCAAAGCAAGCGGTCAGAGTCTACGAGAGGTCTCTCATTTGATCGAAACTATGAGAGTGAAGCATTGACAGATATGCAGTCCCAAACCTGGCTAAGGACGAACGGCATCAGCACTCGAAAGCTTGCGCTAACAGCGACATTCGCAGCTGTATACGCTGTTTTTCGACTCATTCCGATCTCCAGAACGATCGGCATACCTGGAAGCATAACGGCTGGTGGTGTAATTCTTCCCGTCGTGGCATTATTCTTAGACCTTCCATACGCCGTTGCCTCGGTGATTATCGGCACTTTCATCGCTGCATTCGCTCCTTGGAACCCGCTTAGGTTCCTCGGATTGGATTTTCTCCCGGGCGTGATATACGTCACGATCGCGGGCCTAGTTCTCAGAGGCCAGAGAAAACTGGCGTCAGCAATATTCCTGGTTATCATCCTTGTTTTTTCTGTGACGCCCAATACTGAGATCTTTGTCGGACAGAACTTATTCAGCCCACCGATTCCATACTACTGGCTGCACATTGTCGCACTGACTATTCTGGTCTCTCCACTCACTCAAAGAGTCCCGTTACTCGTGAAATCGGGTAATTACGCAGAGATAGCAAAGGCAGTTGCTATCGTAGCATTTGTCGGCACAATGGCCGAACACCTTACAGGTGGCATACTCTTCGCATTAGTCGTTGGTTCTGGTGCACTGAAAGCTTGGCCGCTGATATTCTTATTCTACCCTATAGAGAGGCTAATAATTACCGTGGGAGCCGCGGCAATTGGCAAGCCTCTGATCTGGAACACGCGAAAAATCTTCAACAGACTAGAACCACAAACAAAACGGGAACGTCCTGAGTGAACGCCTCCCTTCGGGGACTCGCAAAGGCGATACGGTCCTAACTGGCCCTCTTCGCTCGTAAGGCTCTGATTGGATGACGTCTTCTCCTAACAATATTTCCTTCTTTTCTTTCTACGCGCTTCCTAGCATGCGGCGGAGCAACTTCTTCCTTGACCAGTTCTGCGAATTTGTCCGCTCCGGACGCAAGAGACGCAAGAGCAAGACTAGCGGTCTTTGCAGCTACGGTACCGAGAGCCGCGGCAATCCTCAACCCAGATCCCAACGCTGCGAAAGCTGCCTCCTCTGCCATCCTAGACGCCTCCTCCGCCGTCAATTCCTGCTTCTTGGATTGATGTCTCTTTGACGGCACTAGCTCAAAATCTCCGTGAAGCTGTTCATTGTCCTGTTTATCACATTTTAGGCTCAACACTTCGCTAATTTGATTCTGTCGATTCGGGATTGTTAGCGTTTAAGTAGCCAATCCATTTTGAGATGGCCTCGATAAGAAGTCGATGTTCGATGCCAGTTCCCAAGCCGGCCTCTGACGTTGAGGGAGAGATCCTCCAATTCTTCTGTGAAAGCGACCCTTCCACTGCGTTCACGGCTGGGTTCAATGATTACGCCGGACGACTATTCATTCCGTCCACCAAGAATAGGGACAAGTTTGCCCGAAGACTCGAGGAGTTGAGACTTAGAGCGGAGAATGAATCCCAGTTGAAGGCCCTTGACTCTTTTGGCGCCATCTACACTCTCGGGGAGCCACAACAGATTCCCGAGACCGTCCTAGGTTCATATTTCGTCTATTTGATCAAGGAAGGAATTGTCCCCCCACATTTGCGACGGCTTACCAAGAACGCGATCAAGGTTATGCAAACTGCGGTCGATGAGAAGAGTGGTATCAACTGGCCCATTGGCTTGAGGCTATTGACGCTGATTCGCTGCGACGGTCTACAAGAAATCGTTCGGACGATCCGGAAGGAAACATCAGACAAGCAGCTGCAATCGGAGATAGATGATCTCATCGAACTAACGAAAAAGTATGCGAGCCTGTTCCGAGTTAAGGGCTTCAAAAACCAAGGGTTCGAAGAAGTCTACAAGATAATTCGAAAGCAGGGAGCGGGACTAGGCAGAGAGAAAGTGTACGCACAATCGCTACGTCGATTGTGGGACTATCCCGAGAGTCCAGAGGAGGTCGAGGCAAAAGGCCTAGAATACCTGAACAAGGAGCTTCCTAGGTTCAAACGCCTGACCGCAAGATTAGCGAAAAAGTACAAGGTACCTGCCAGGGCGGAGGCCATTGCGGAGGCGATGAAGAAGGAAAGGTCGATCAAAGCTGCGGAGGTTGTGCCATTCCTGAACGGATTAAGAAAGCACGCTGTCAAAGTAACAAACAAGAATATTGTCGGAATAAATCGAAAATATGATGCAAGAGTAATCGAGACGCCACTTTACCTCTCAGGTATTGTTCCCAGTGGGGCAGCTTATTCCTTCGACTTCTTCACAAACAATCCCAAGACATTGTTCATGGCAACAACGGATCCAAGGCGAGACCCACATTCGATCCCTGGAGAACTGCTGAATCTACTAGTACACGAGGAATACGGGCATTGTCTCCATGCATCTAACTCGGCCAATGCCTACGCGTACAAACCCACGGTAACGGACCTACTGTGGTCCCCACTAGGGGCCATGTCCGAAGGAATTTCCTTTCAGAGAGAACTGGAATTCCAGAATGTGATTGACAAGCTCAAGTCTCGCAAAGGCTTGGATCGCGATGAGAAAGCACTAGTATCCTTCTTCGAACAACATGGAGGACTCGAGAGGGTCGCTGAGGAATATGAGTTCTTCACGTGGATGTGGAGAATAGTTCGCTTTCTCAGGGTAATAGGCGATGCAAGGATAAACTCGGGGAAACAAGACCTCGCTAGCTTCATAGAGTGGGGAAACAAGACCACTGGCCTTTCCAAAAGCATGGTCTACCATCAACTATTCCCGGCACACCAAGGAATCGGCCCTGGTTACGCTACGACCTATGCCATAATCGGTGAAAGCATACGACAAATCCAGAACAAGGCTTTGAGGAGTGGAAAGAAACTCAGGGACTTCAACAGCTACGCCTGCAGCATGGGCTTCCCAGCAAGAACAATCTTCGAGGAACGACTTAGACAGTTCTAAGCAAGAATCCACACAGTTTAGGATTAACCATATATCGAGGCAATGCCCTCTTTGCCCCGACTGGTCCGACATGCCCATTACCGATGTTGCGAAAAAGCAATTAGCCCAACGACACCGACTCTTCTTCAAGATATGTCGGACATGCGGTTCCAGAAACTCGGCGAATGCTTACCGATGCCGCCGATGCCGGGGCGACAATCTACGCTGGAAAAAGCGTGAGCTTGGAGCGAAATAATCAAACACTCCGGCCGGCTCCCGCCCAATGCAGCCTTCGAAAAGTCTCCGTCCCACAATTCTATTTGGATAGGGATCGGATCCGCAGTAGAACTCTACGTGCTTTCAAGAACATTTTCACGAACCTAAACAGTCGCTCGTCGGTGCCCAGTTCTTCTGGAGTTACGACTCCCTTCCTGGGGATTTTGCCTTGTGTGATCAGATGGGTCACAGCGGTACACGTGTAGGCTGTCGTCCGGGCCATAGCGGTAGCCTGCAGCCGAGGATCGTAAAAGTCGAGCATTTGATATCTCACCTCGCCGAGCCGGCGACCCATCCTCCCGCGAACTTCTACCCTAAACGCAAGAAGATCCTCTTTCCCGCTGTCACGTGACAAAGATCGCATGAGCTCTAGTACGACGCGGCGTGGCTCGATAGACTTACCATCGAACTCAATCAGTACCTTATCTAGCAATCCGATAGTTCTTAGGGATTCCATAATTCTCGCGTGACCAGGATAGCGGAGTGTGTACTCAGCCATCTCATTGACATTCGGGAAGCTCGTTGGGAGCGTACCGAGACCATCTGTGACAAAAAATTCTAACTCGCCAACTCCAGGAAATCGCATTTCTCCCATGCCCGACAATGCGGGGGTAAACTTGACTTGGCCTTGATCGATTATTCTGGCAGGTCGGGTGTACTCGTTGATGACATCGTCTGGTGAAAAAACGAATTGATAATTCAGTGGCGGTCTCGGATGCCTGGGCAGTCCACCTACCATGATTCGGACCGCATCAACCTTTGAGAATCTTCTAGATGCATCTCCGACGCAAATGTTGGACAGACCGGGGGCAACTCCACACTGTGGGACGAGGATGCAATTATTCTTCTTGGCTAGACTGTCGAGGGCAAAGGGATCCTGTGGAGTATATGAGATATCAACCAAATCTTTCCCTGCTCCTATTACCTTCCGCATCATTTCGAAACCCAGGCGGCCGGGTAAAGCTCCGCACACGATGTCCGAATCCTCCAGCAACTTTGTCAAAACTGATCCATGGAACACATTTGTTTTGACAGTCCGGATCTTCTTCCCCTTCAACCGAGCAAGATTCTCCGCTTTCGCATCAACGACAACGACCTCCGAAAATGTGTTCGATCGAGCGAGGTCGTCTCCTATCTCTGAACCGACGAGACCTGATCCTATGACCAGAGCCCTCAAACTCGACACCTACTGAGATGCAGCGTTTCTGCTTCTTACTTCTTAAGTCTGGGCGGGGTCTAGGAGAAGAGTGAGCGAATGTTGTCGGCGGCTATTCGGGGGATTAAGCTGGCAAGCTTTCGATTCGCAAGAAGTTTTGTTATTACCGTGCCTTGGAAGTCCATGTCAGCCACATCTGTTATTTCGCCGAGCAGGGGCTCAAGCGCCGGGAAGAGCTTGTCCAGGGTGGCGTCAGACAGTCCGAAGAAGAGGCGTCTTCCTATTCCCATCTTTTTGAGGTCGCTGCTAAACTTCTCTCTCCATTCATGATCGTAGGTCTCCAAGAATTGATCAGCACGTCTCGGGTTCTTAACCGCGGATGCCGCCGCCTTTCCGGCTAACATTCCACAGTATCCTCCAATAACTATGCCTCCTCCTGTTGTCTGTTTCACCTGTCCAGCAGCGTCGCCTGCAAATATGAATCCAGGAGACCAGCACCTGTCAACCGGGCCCGAGACCAGAACGCTTCCCGATTTTGTAGCGTCAATCTTGGACTTCGGCCAATATTCTTTTACGAGTTGGTCGAGGAGTGTCCGAACGTTTCCCTTCGAAGTCGCGAGACCTGCTCTTACGCTATGATCGCCAGTGGGTATGCTCCATGCAAAGAATCCGGGGGCCCTTTTAGAGCCGAAGTATAGGTTGACTAGGTCATCCTGTCTGTCGGTCCCGATGAGTTCGTACTGTAGACCCGGAAGGATTTGGGACCAATCCGGCGGTTTCAGTCCCGCCTGTGTCGGAAGTCGGCTCCCAGCTCCACTGGCATCGATCAATACCTTTGCACCAACTACTCCTTGATTTTGAATCGTGACCTGAATTTCTTGATCACTTGTCTTCTCAAATTTAGTAATTCTAGACTTTGTATGCAGCTCAACGCCATTGTTGATAGCGTTCTTCGCCAGATATTGATCGAACTTCATCCTGTTGATGATTAGCGCAACGGGCTCGGGTCTGGTTATCTCAATGGGGCTGCCTGTTGGGGGAAAGAATCTCGCTCCCCGGATCAGTCGCTGATCAAAGGCTTGGTTGCTAGTCATACCGAGAAGTTTTAGCCCGCTGAGGCTTACGACTCCAGAGCAGTGGCTTGGCACACCAACTTGCGGATGTTCTTCGAATAATCCTATTCTTACCCCTTGCTTAGATGCCTCGATCGCTGCCATGCACCCTGCCACTCCCGCGCCCGCCACAATTACGTCGTAGTCCGAGGTCAGTGAGCAAACCAACCTCATAGGGACTGGACTTGATCGCCCTTAGTTTTCGAACTCGATCCTAAGCGTGAGTCCTTTAAGCTCACGGGCTAATTTCTTGACGACCTCATAGTCGATGGGGCTGCTTCGCCGAGGCCGATGACCGGAAAGAATTACTTTCGTCTCGCGGCTACCATCAGGTAACCAGATCGTGTTGATGGTCAGTATTCCGAAGGGGGAGAATAATTCCTCAAGAAAGTTCCTCTCGTCTCCTCCATAGCTTAGAACTCTTACCCGTTTGCCCATTCTGTCGCCTAGGTTTTTGGCGAGTTTGGCTCCTGATGCCATGAATGCATCTACACCTCTCTTGTCAACCATCAACGCCATTATGTCGCCTGCCTCGACAGTCTTGTGATATGTCACGTCTTGGAGTGGAGTGTTCTCTTTCTCCATCTCGGTAATCGTCCTGATAACTTTGACGTCTAGGTCGCTGATTTGGCCCTTACGCAGTTTTTCTTCGCATCTGGGACAGAAGATACCGCTCTTTACGCAGAAATTGTCAAGTATAGTTCTCACCATTGTCCCAGCTTCTGCCCAGCAAATGGCCCAACAAGGTCTGGGGAAATCAATCCAGACGCCGAGTTAGGCCAGACCATAACGAGATCAAAGAGCCGTCCGGGGTTCATAAATGCATTACGGTGAAAGTTTGCCGGTGAGAGTGACAGCCATATATCCATGGCGAATAGCCGGGGACGGATGATCTTGAAGGGGAGTGTTCTCCAATGAAGCTGTTTGAATTTGAAGCGAAGAATCTTGCTAGCAACCTCGGTATTGCAACGCCGAGGGGAGCAGTTGCTTCTAGTGCTGAGGAGGCACGCGACATTCACAAACGGTTAGGCGGGGCGGTTGTGGTCAAGGCCCAGGTTCTAGTAGCAGGAAGAGGGAAGGCTGGCGGAATAAAATTTGCGTTGAAGCCCGAGGAAACGTTCGATCGGGCGAAAGAGATGCTTGGCTCCTTCATCAAGGGAGAGAACGTGAGAAAGGTTTTGATTGAACAGAAGCTCCCAGTGAAAAAAGAGCTCTACATTAGCATTGCAGAGGACCGGATGAACAAGTGTCAGACGGTTCTCGCATCTAGACAAGGCGGGATCGACATAGAGGAGGTTGCGAGGACACATCCCGAAGAGATTGCTCGTCGACACATGGATCCCGTCTACGGAATACGTGGTTACGAGGCACGAGACTTGGCTCTGAACCTTGGATACGGTGGACAGCAACTGAACATGATATCTGATCTCCTTACCAACTTGTACAGATTAAGCGTCATCTACGATTGCGAACTGGTTGAGAGTAATCCACTTGTGGAGACACAAGATGGACGGTTTCTCGCAGCAGACCTCAGAATGATTATCGACGACAACAGCCTCTTCCGACACCCGGAGTTCCAGGAACGGTCTAAAGAACCAGGGGCGGAATTAACACCCTTGGAGGCTAAGGCTCGGGAGAACAATCTTGCCTTCGTCGAACTCGACGGGGATATAGGGATAATCGGTAACGGAGCAGGACTCGTAATGGCTACTATAGACCTTGTGAAATATTATGGTGGGCAGCCCGCAAACTTTTGTGACGTTGGCGGCGGAGCTGCTGCAGACAGGGTCGCAAGTGCATTGGGCATCATACAGTCGTCAGACAAGGTCCGGACCGTTTTGGTGAACATTCTAGCTGGGATAACCAGATGCGACGAGGTTGCAAAGGGAATACTGGACGTGAAGAAAGTCGTCGGCTTGAAGAAACCATTGGTAGTAAGAATGGTCGGAACCAATGAGGAAGAGGGACGGAGACTACTCGAGACCGCTGGGATCAAACCTTTGATCCATATGGAAGACGCAGCTAGGCTCGCCGCAAAGGGAGCGTAAATCGAAAGAGATGCCAATTCTAGTAGGAAAGGAAACACGTGCAATAGTCCAAGGAATAACAGGCAACCAAGGTTCGTTCCACGCCCGTCTCATGCTTGAGTATGGCACAAAGATAGTTGCTGGCGTCACGCCCGGAAAAGGCGGGACCAAGCTCCAGGACGTGCCAGTTTATGACACGGTCGCAACTGCGAAGGATGAAACCAATGCCGACAGCTCAGTGATCTTTGTGCCTTCTCCTTATGCAAAGGAGGCCGCGATGGAAGCGATGGATGCGGCGCTTAATCCTGTGGTGATCATTACGGAGGGGATCCCGGCAAGGGACGAGATGGTAATAATGAGATATGCAAGAGAACACTCAACTGTCATCGTTGGCCCCAATACTCCAGGCGTGATCACGCCCGGGCAATCGAAACTTGGAATAATGCCCGGTAACGTTTTTCGCCCAGGCAGCGTCGGCCTTGCGTCTCGAAGCGGAACCTTGACCTATGAAATAGCTGCTTCCCTCACACACGCAGGTATCGGGCAGTCTACTTGTCTCGGAATCGGAGGGGACCCGATCGTCGGCCTCAGTTTTGTGGATGTGTTGAAAATGTTCAGGGAGGATTCTGGGACGGAGAGTCTGGTATTGATTGGAGAGATTGGGGGAACTGCCGAGGAAGATGCGGCAAAGTACATCGCCGATACGAGGTATCCCAAACCTGTTGTTGCCTACGTCGCCGGCAAAGCTGCGCCTCCCGGAAAGAGAATGGGGCATGCAGGAGCTATAATTACCGGATCAGAAGGTACGGCAGACAACAAGATTCGGAGTCTTGTCGCTGCGGGAGTGAGAGTGGCAGAGATTCCGTCGGGCATTCCTGAACTTTTAGTGCGGAAAGTTCAGGCCGTCCGATAGCTTTGATGCAGTACATGTTGTCATCAGCTTAAATAGCCTTTATAAGCGGTCATTTATTAGCGAGTTACTAAATTGGAGCCTCGAAGATCTCATTCTCCGAGTTCGTTGGGTTGGCGCCATGGCTCAGCCGGGGTCGTGGATGTGAGAATTGTCGATGTCTGACCGGGGCAGAGCTTTCATCAATATTGAAAATGTCGTCGCCTCTGCAACCCTCAAACAACAGATCGATCTTAACGCGATTGTGCGAGTGTTCCCGGGTGTCGAGTATCGACCTGAGCAGTTCCCCGGTCTTGTCTACAGGCTGAAGAAACCGAAGACAGCCACATTAATCTTCAGCTCCGGCAAAATGGTGTGCACTGGTGCAAAGTCTGAACGCCAGGCGAGAAAGGCGGTTTTGAAAGTTGTTGACGAATTGAAACGCGATGGTATTGTCATCCTCGGCAAGCCGGAAATCACGATACAGAATATTGTTGCTAGCGCTGGGCTAGGGGGCTATATCGATCTGGAAAAGGCGACTTATGGGTTGAAGAAGACAATGTACGAACCGGAACAATTCCCTGGTCTCATCTACAGAATGGACGAACCCAAAGTCGTCATACTATTATTCGCAAGCGGCAAACTGGTTTGTACAGGTGCAAAGAAGGAGATTCAGGTTGACGTAGCAGTCCGGAAGCTACAGGAGATACTTGAAGCCAAGCAACTCATAACTTACGAAGGAGCAGAAAAGCCACAGCTTCCTCCAATGCTCATGAAGCCCGAGGACCAAGACTAATCCCGTCAAAGTACTGAGAGATTTCGACAATGCCATTGTACGCGTTGGGTTCGAAGCGGCCTAGGGTAGATCCGTCAGCGCTAGTTGCTCCAAGCGCTACGATAATCGGTGGTGTGACGGTTGGTCCGAGGACTAGCATCTGGCCGGGAGCGGTTCTAAGAGGAGATTATGGGAGGATACGTGTCGGCGCGGATTGTAGCATCCAAGATAATGTTGTGGTCCATTGCTCCGCCCAGAACGATGGCGTGATTGGTAATGGGGTTACTGTTGCTCATAATGCTGTAGTGCATGCTTGCCGCGTCGGAGACGAATGCTTGATCGGCGTTGGGGCGATCATCTTCGATGGAGCGGTCGTCGGAAAGCATAGTATCATTGGAGTGGGTTGTGTTGTCCCAGGCGGACAGAAGATTCCGGCTGGGTCGGTCGCAGTGGGTGTTCCAGCGAAGGTGACTAGGAGAGTGAACGATGGTGATCTTCGAATGTTGAAGTCGTCTTGGCAAAACTACGTGAGAATGTCGAGAAGCTACCTTAGGACGCGGGCCTACGACAGTGAGCTCTAGCCTCAAGCCGGTGACGTTGCTTCTCATGAAGAGAGCTACTTGGGGAAGCGGATTCTTATTCGCCAACTGGTATTGGACGGTCGTGATCCGGGTTTAGCGCTTTCAATGCATGAACGAATAGGGAGCAGGCGAAGCTAAGCGTTAGATTTTAGAATGCCAATTCTAACACTTTGGCGATGGCGTGTGTTGGGGATTACGATTAATGACCGAACTCTCTGATGAGGAACG
>VBBA01000207.1 GCA_005888675.1 Candidatus Bathyarchaeota archaeon
CCTAGAGTATCCATTCCTTGGACTGAGAATTCCTTTCCTGACCTACGAGTCGACGGGGGGCAGAAGTAGCTATCAACGGTTCCAGTCTGGGTTGAGAAGAATTCCTAGGCTTGGCAAGATGTATAGTCCGAGGCCGATCGTTAATCCTATCGTGCCAATTATCTTGCCTGGAGTGGATTATTCTGCGGAAAGCCTTGTAACTTCTTCCTCATTGAAGGGTGAGGATCTTCCGGACAAGGCGATCCTGGGTTGGCAGCACCTGGACGCTTACGCGGATTATTGTATGGACGTTATGGCGTTGGGTAGAGAAGCCTATGCTTCTCTGATCGATGCTTGGTATTATGGGAATGATTCAGATGCTTATTTTGGGGGATTGGAAACGATTGCTGAGGAGATGCTGCATCATATCTCGGACGAGATCGCCGGGCCTAGGTATGGGGAGAGGGCGGTCGAGCGGGAGCATTACTGGATGAAGAGTTATGGGGAGTTTCCTGAGAAGATTGACATTGCTTTGCTACGGCTGAAGGATGAATATCTGGGACGGATGAAAGAAAAGTTCACGTGAGCCTGGAGGGGGAGTTCAGTTTGGAGAACAGCCTGTTCTGGTCTGTGGCTCTAAATAAGACGCGGACGCAATATAGTATAATCGGGTTTGCGAGCTAGCCTCGGACAGCCCTCTATAGGGTCAACTCTTGTCGCGTTTGTACTCGTCATTAGCCTTGCATTTACATCGTTTCTGACCGGAAGCTCCCTCGTTTCATTCTCTCCCTTTCCGTGGTCTCCTGACGCTTGGAACCATCCAAACGTCCAGCTCAGGTGCGGGACAGGACTGTCCCTCGCGAATCATCACTGTGTTTCGAGCTGTCCCAACGGCTTCTCTCCTGTAAAGTTCGACTTGGGTCTCGCTCCGATCTGCATGTCTCCGGAGAATCGGCCTGTGTCGGTGTATGATCTTGCCGGATTGCCAGTCTCGTCGAATAATGGAATCTCGGTATACTTGGTAGTCTCGAATGTGCCATTGACTAAGGTCGCTATTAGCTCAGCAGATTATGGTACGATTGTTTGGCTTCAGGTCTCTTACGTAACACTGGATACTATTGTCACGGCCGGGAAGATACCTGATGTTCGGACGGAAATTGCGACGGTCGGAGACTTTGTCGCTGGAACATTCTTGATTCTGACGATTGGCTCGACTAGTGTTCAGGGGAACATTACTAATCCGTACCCGTTGTGCTGCTTCTTTCACCCGAAGACGATCCAAATTGGAGACGATATTGGAATCCACTGTGCTGGTCAATCCGAAATAGTCGAAGGCATTGATTTCAGAGATCAGGTTGTAAGATTTAGAGCAACACAGACGACAAGGACGACCGCTGGTTGTCCGATTTGCCTCTCAGGGGACACTCTGATCGATACTCCAGGAGGACAAGTTAACGTGAAAACCGTCGAGGTAGGTACTCAGGTCTGGACCTTGGACAGGTCCGGGAATCGAGTGGTGGGAACAACTCTGGAGGTCAGACGAGCCCTGGTGCCTCCTCTCGACATGATTGTTCATGTCGTTTTGTGGGATGGAAGACAATTGTACGCTTCGATAGGTCACCCGACGACTGATGGCAGAACGATAGGTCAGCTCAAGACTGGAGACTCGCTCGATCATTCGATCGTGAAGACTGCTGAACTCGTCCTTTACGGTCAAGCCTATACCTATGACTTGTTGCCGAGCGGTGGTACTGGATTTTACTGGGCTAATGGAATCCTATTGGGAAGTACGATTCCATTGTCCGATGGGTAGTTGAGACTGGGGTGGTACGTTACTTCAGAGGAGTAATGGCTTATCGGCTCGAAAGCGCAAGCTAAGATCATGACAATTACTATTTCTCTGAGATACTAGTGATTACTTCAATTCCTGCTGTTCGCTGAAGAATGGACCTGGATTGGGAGTCTGGAATCGCAAAATTGAAACTGATGTAGCGATCCCAGTTTTTTCGGGGCGACGATAGGGTCTTGTTCTCGTGCCAAAGGAGGTTTGCGAAGCAATGAAACGAGCCCAGGAATTGGCTAGGCTGAAACCTTGGTTCGAGCGTGCTCGAGACTTTTCCGGTTGGGACTTGAGTAAAGTGAGGCCAAGATTGATCGAGCCTGCTCCAGCATGGGACTATGAAACCATTGTCCGCCAATATGGGCTCGGGAAGAGAGACGCGTTGGACATGGGGACCGGTGGAGGAGAGCTTCTAGCTCGAATACGCGAAGCACTCCCCGCTAGGACGACTGCAACAGAAGAATGGAATGTAAACGCTCCAATCGCTAAGAAGCGCTTGGCTCCTCTCGGTGTAGAGATAGTCAGATGCAGGAGTTTACTGTTACCGTTCGTAGAGTCTGCTTTCGATCTTGTCATCAATCGACATGAGGAGTTGGAGCCGCGGGAGGTTGCTCGCGTGCTTTCTGTAGGCGGCCATGTTGTTACCCAACAGGTGGGAAGGGACAATTGGAGCGAGTTGAGAAGTTTTTTCCCGATGATGACAGATTTCGGCGACTTGTACGGAAATTACATCCGCGGATTCGAATCGGCTGGTCTCCAGATAATTCGGAAAAATCAACATGACTACAAGGTGGCGTATCGTGATCTAGGCGAAATTGTCTTTCTATTGGCTATATCGCCTTGGTCGTTTCCAGGATTCTCGCCTGAAGGTGACCTAGACGCACTACTAGCTCTAGAATCGGATTATCTCACGGAGGACGGGCTGGTTCTGACTGAAAGCCGTTTTCTCATAATTGCCGAGAAATAACTGACAGCGTGAAAGCGATTCAGCGGAAAATAAAAAAGATGGGGAGTGGGAGAGTCGCGTTAGACTTTGGTGAGAAGGGCTCGGACGACGTCTTCTGGGCCCTTGAAATTAGACTCGGGCAGCGACTTTGAGACGAATTCCTTGTCAGCAGTGGGGACGTCGCTCATGTTGTTGCACGCTGCAACCACCTGAGTCTTGTTAGCCGGGTACTTGATGTGGTGCTTGATGTGTTCCAGTTCGCTTTTCAGGTTACTCATGAAACCGCGACATGATGGAGGCCCCGATAAGAATCTTTGCTGATTATTCCCTCATGTTGAGCCGAATCGGATATATTGATCATGCACAGTATATGCCCTGTCTCCTTGAGAACCCCGAACATCATCGTAGCAATCTTTCAACTGCTACTATTTTCAACGCTTTTCCTATCATCTCTGCCGTACTGGTCGCCTGCCAATGTTCAGGCCGTTGGTTCTCCCGACTTTTCTATCGCGCTTAGTCCATCGTTCGCTGTTTATCCGCAGGACATGTCGCAGCTTTCGAGCAGCATTATCCTGACTAGCGAGAACGGGTTTAACGGAGTAGTAGACTTGAACTTCTACTGGTACAACGGCTCTTCTGATATTTTCATAAGCCTAGTTAACCCATACCTTAACGCCGGCAGATCAGTTACTGAAACTGTGAAGATTTTCAGCCCACCATTGCCCAGCACTGGCTGCTGCGGCATACTCGGAGTGACTGGCAGTAGCAGTTCTCTTTCGCATTCTGTACCCTCCGGACCAGACTTTGCTCTATCTAGCGACCTTCCATCGATCACGCTAGCTCCCGGAGCACATGGACAATCATCAGTCACTGTGACAAGCATCGACAGTGTCGGCGGAAGAGTCTTCTTTCCTCCTGCTACTCTGCAAAACTCACGATTCAGCGGTGGCTGGAGTTTTTACTTGGACGAAGTGTGGCTCGTGCCGGGGTCGAGGGGTTCGGTGATGTTTCAGGTCTACGCGGCCGTCGATGCTCTGCCTGGAAGCTACGTATTCAAAATAACCGGTAGCAGCTTTTCTCATTCTCATTCGATCAACTTGACTGTCAATGTGTCTCCTATCGTCTCGGGAGACTTTGAATTGACAATCAACCCGGAGACTTTAGTTATGCATCCCAATACGAGCATTAACGCAACGATGTCGCTGAGAGGCTTCGATGGATTCTCTGGCTCCGTCTACCTGAGCGCTATCGAGGTCAGCCAGTGCTGCCCCCTACCTACCACCGGAGATCCATTCGCACCAAGAGCCTTTGCGCGACCAAGCCAAATCATGCTTGGGATAAACGGGTTCGACAACTCCAACCTCACCATTGAGACACCTAACCTTCCACTGCACGGCAACTATACAATCGAAGTCTTCGCTCAAAGCGGATCCATCATTCATGCCTTCAATCTCACAGTTACTGTTCCTCCAGTCCAGAAACTCTTCACCATAGAATCCGATCCTATCAGCATCAATACCATATCGGGAAGGTCGGCTAGCTCTACACTCACGATTAGAAGTGTCTACGGTTATGCTGGAACGGTGAGTCTTTCAACAACAGTTACTTCACTAGGATCAATTCAAGCCAGAGTTAGTTCTGAAGTTGTGAAACTTCAACCTCAGGTTCAAAATC
>VBBA01000001.1 GCA_005888675.1 Candidatus Bathyarchaeota archaeon
CGCACCGGTTGGTCCCAGGATAACGACGTACTCGCCTTCTTTCACGTCAAGGTTCATCCCGTCTAGTGCAACTGCACCGGGGAAGGATTTCCGGAGGCTTTCTACCTTAAGGGAAACCAATGGCTCTAACGAACTCTCCGGGTTAGGTATCTCATGCTCATCATCGCTGCTGCTGATACTATCGTCAGGATTGCGACGGACAAGCCGGCTAAGTAGAAGTTGCCCGTCTTTGTGTTTAGTAGGTTGACGATATAGACTGGCGCTGTGATCGCTTGTGGAGAGACGGCGAGGGTGGCTCCGGTCTCTCCTACGCTCCGAGTGAACGCCATGATCGACCCGGCAAGTATTGCAGGCTTAACAACTGGGAATGTTATTCGCCTGAACGCCTGCAAAGGCCTCGCCCCAAGGGTCCGACTCGTGTCGTCAAGTCCTGGATCCATTTCCTCCAAAGCTCCGACAGCGTTCCTTACGACAAACGGGATCGTGAACCCCACATGAGCAAGAACTATGACGGCTAGGATTGGCAGCGTGCCGGCGTCGAC
>VBBA01000002.1 GCA_005888675.1 Candidatus Bathyarchaeota archaeon
ATGTTCACTAGAGAATCTAAGAGATTACCGAATCGACGGGACGGCCCTCTGGTTATGTAGAGCGCGAGAGGTACTCCGAACATGAGATCGATGCTTGTCGCGAGGCCCGCTACGAGAAATGAGAATCCAAGGCTACTTCCAAATGTCCCCCAGTCCGGGTTGCCCAGAGTCTTTGCGCCGGTGACGAGGAAACTGATGAGGAAGAATGAAGGGATGAGAATGACGAAGATGAGGAATGAGAAGGAGGCGAGGTCCCGTACCTTTGGGGCAGTTCCACGGCTCAATTTGCGCTCTGGTCCAGGCCAGACTCGTTTCAAAGGGAAGCGGACCTTCAATGCAACGAGCTTCACAGTGTAGAGAAGCCCGATAGAGAGTGCGATCATGAGGATGGCGACGAATGCAAGACCAGCATTCAACTGGTTGGCAACTGTTGGGCACGCCTTGCCTAGGGTTCTCCAGGCTCCGATCAAGACAGTGCCACTCGGGGTGCCTGTGAAACTGCAACTCGTGGTCTTTATCGCGAAGAGGTTAGCAGTCTGTAATGCGGCCTGAACCCCGCCTGTGTCGCTCATTGCCTTTGCCAAACATAGGATCGCGCCCGTGGCTATTCCAGACCTGAACAGCGGCAATGTCACCGTCCTTGATGCAGTAAGAGGAGAAGCGCCCAATGTCCTAGCTGCGACCTCGTACTCTATGTCCAATTGCTCAAGTATCGCAGACAACGATCTTACCATGTAGGGGAAGGTAGTCGTGAAGTGTAACAGCATTAGCAGAACGAATGGAGTATTCGTGAAATTCAACGAGAGGGTTTGAGGCTTCACTGCAGGGTTCAGGGCCCAAAACAAAGCAGCTGAGAATCCCAATCCGGCCGTGGGTACAGCCAATGGTGAATCTACAATTGTATTGAGTACACTCTTTCCACGGAATTGACGTCGCACGATGAACCAGGCGAGGGGAAGACCGAAGACGAGATCGATGGCCGTGACAGTCAGAGCTACTCCGAAGGAGAGACCGACGGCGGACCATATCTGACCCATCACGCTAGGGTTCGCGAAAACGAAAACTTGGAGGTCGCCCCAGCCCGTGTAGAGGAAGGATAGAACGAATAGGGTTGGTACGAGCACGAAGAATACAAAGAAGACGAGGACGAGCATGTACCAGCCTTGGACGAAACGGCTGCTGGATACAGTGTCCAGAAGAGTTTTCTTGAGCGCTCGAGGATGTGCAGTTGAGCGTTCCCTTACGCTCGTCTCTTGGGACACTGATATCGGTTCGTATCAGTAGATCGTTTGGATAAGTACCTATTCGATAGTAGATACGATCAGACTACGTATGTCAGTATAGCACTGTAGTCAAAGGCGCACAAAGAGGAGGACTCTACACACCGTTCCGCTCAAGTCTTGCCCAAATGAGTCAATGTATTGGACGCAGGCGTGCATTTTCGGTATTGATTGGGAGAACGATTGGCTTCCATTTCTTGGTCGTAAGTCTCCCCTGACTCTCCAGTGTCCGGATTCTCGTTCTGGTTTTTCTCAATCATTATCAGCGATTCCACGCCTCTTTACCATAAGTCAGTAGATATGCCAACAACTATATAGTTGTGCCATGTACATCCGTATTCCACAGTAGTAGGAGTAAACGAATGGGCGACCTCGAACTTAGAAAGTTACAGATGACAGGTGGAGCGAGCTATACGGTCTCGCTCCCTAAGGATTGGATAAGGGCCCAAGGACTGAAGATGGGCGACGTTGTCGCCGTAATGCCACGACCTGACTCTTCCCTCACAATAGTTCCACACCAGAAGGTAGCACTTGGACAGGAGAAGGGCTCAGAAGTCGTTCTGACCCCTTCGAAGGATCAGGACAAGGAACAGATACT
>VBBA01000003.1 GCA_005888675.1 Candidatus Bathyarchaeota archaeon
AAGAGCATCGGCAGACACGTAGAATATGTCCGGTTTGAGGATGAGGGGCACGGGATCTCGAAGATAAGAAACCGTGTCACGGCAAACAATGCTATTGGAGAATTCTTCGAGAGAACAATAGCCCTGCCTAATATGCGAACCGCTTAGAAGGTGAGCCTCTCGAAGCTCTAATCGTCGAGCCCGCTTGCACGTTCATAATCGTAGACTGCCCTTGCTACGACAGTCCACGCTTCCAAGCTCTTCGGATATATTTGAAACACCTCGTTCGCCAACCCTAGAGTCTCCTTCGAGAAGTGTCCTGTTGAGAATCCTCCAATGAGGAGGACTGGATGCTCATGGTCAACCATGAGCCCCGCAACCTCTTCCATACTCTTCGGTTTGCCCAGCGTTGACAACGCCACCACGTAATCTCCCTCCACTTTGCGGATGATATCTGTCAGTCCCCCGTCATTCAAGGATAGCAGAGGCTCGCCGACTCGCGGGACGACTCTCGTTGAGAATAATTGTTCTAGAAGACTTACAAATCGATCCGACTGTCGTGGAAGTCTAGCTTTTGGATTGACGGTAATCACTTTTTCGTTCACAGTGTGTACGTAGCAGCGCAAATGTCCCTCCATGTTCAAGGGCGAACCTAAGGCCAGCAAGAGACAATAGTGCACAATATCCGGCCGGCCGCGACGTTCAGCCATTCTTGCTAATCGATGGATTGCCGCATAATGATAGTTCTGGTCCAAAATCAGCTCACTCGCAGGCTTTCCTTTTCGGCGAGACCATGCCCTAACCGCTGAGTGACTTGCAATTTCCTTGGGAACCAGTTCAACCGCAGACTCTGCCAGGACCAAGCTTAACAAACGGGACAAGCTTCACCGCCTCACATCCAGTTAATCGACGGAATATGAGCGTTCATGAGCCCAGTGAACAAAGTCAAGAAGAAAATACGTCGGGGATATGGTGCTAAGCGCTCCCTGGTCAATACAATCGCCCGAGAAAGAATCCAAGTCCTACTAGAGCATGCAAGAACGAGAGCACGAGAAGATGACAAACGACTGGCGCGGAGATACGTGGAACTGGCCGGAAAAATATCTATGCGTACCAAAGTCCGAATTCCGAGAGAGGACAAACGCTTCATCTGCAAGAATTGTATGATGCCTTTGATACCTGGACGAAACGCTAGAGTGAGGCTCACATCCAGAAAGATGAACGTAACAATCACGTGCCTATCTTGTCAGAGCATCAAGCGATTCCCTTATTCTCGCGAGAAGAAATTGCATAAAACAGTCAATCCTTATATGACTCGGCCGTCCGCCGTCAAAGAGTTCCAATAACTAAGAACCATAAAATGTTGATCGAAGGATGCCCACGGTCTATGAAGTCCCGACACCCGATCTGATCGAAAAGCTAGCTAAGCACCTCAAGGAAAACGTCGGCGACATAACTCCCCCTCCATGGTCCGAATACGCCAAAACCGGCGCGCATAAGGAACGCCCGCCGCAGAATCCAGACTGGTGGTATTATCGTTGTGCCTCCCTTCTCCGGAAGATCTACATTCACGGTCCTGTTGGTGTAGCACGTCTCCGAACGGAATATGGAGGACTAAGACGAGCAGGCAACAGACCAGAGAAACACGTTGCGGCCGGCGGCTCAGCCATCAGAGAGCCGCTGCAACAATTGCAGAAAGCAGAGCTAATCTCGATCGACGGGAAGAAGGGTAGAAGATTGACGAAACAGGGCATATCACTACTCAACTCTACAGCCGCCTCCATACTCAAAGAGTCAAGAACTCACAGGACGCCGACAGCCGCGGCGAGCTGAAAGAACAAAGTTGTCGGAGGCGTATGAAGACGAAGAGATCGAAGCAATACGCAGACGCAGAATGGCCGAGCTCCAACGAGCCGCGGTGGAGGAAAATCGTCGCTCCCAAACTCAACAACAAGTCGAGCGGCAGAAACAAGCAATCATACGTAGAATACTCACACCTGAGGCAAGGCAACGATTGACAAATATCCGAATGGTCAAACCGGAGTTCGCGGAGGATCTAGAAATGCAACTGATACAACTCGCCCAATCCGGAAGACTGCAAGGCCAGATAACGGACGAACAATTGAAACGCACACTACAACAATTGCAGTCGCAGAAGAAAGAGATCAAGATCAGGAGAGCATGACACGAGATGGCAAGATACAAGCTTTCAGGTAAGAAACATCATTTGTCTCACGCATTGAAACAAGCCTCACCAGTCCCGTCCTGGGTAGTGGCGAAGACGCGTGGACGGGTAAGGCGGAACCCGAAGCAGAGACGCTGGAGAACAACCAAGATCAAGGTCTAAGAGATTGTCTAAGAAACCAAAGAAGGCCAGCAAGAAGAAAGAGAAGCCGGCAAAGAAAAAAGAAGAGGTCACAGAAGAAGAAGCTGCTATCGGAGAAGAATCAGGGGAACCTACACCTCCAGCCCGGCTCGAAGAGCAAAAACCCTCTAGCGCGGAGCAGGAAGGACTGGAGGCAAAGGAAGAAACCGAGATAGAATCAGAGAAGCCAGTCGAGGTTGCAGAAAGAACAACAGTCGAGGCTGAAGAGAAGACAAGTGAAGTTGAAGTTCCCGAGGAAGCAGAAGCAGAGAAACCTGAAGAGGAAGAAGAAGGCCTTGAGATTGTCGAGGAAAAGTTCTACGATCTCAACCTACGTCGAATATGGACGGCTCCAAGAGAGAAGAGGACCCCAAGAGCTGTTAGGTACATACGCGCTTTCGCAGCTCGCAGAATGAAGTCAGACGACGTGTCCATTAGCGAGGAGACAAACCAGCTCCTCTGGGCGAGAGGAATAAGCAAACCTCCACGGCATCTCAGATTGAGAGTTGTGAAGGACAAGGACGATAGAGTCATCGTATTCCCAGCAGAACCAGCCAAGGCCGCTATCCCTGCTGAAGTCGAAGAACCCTCCACTCCAAAATCGAAAGCCTCAATCGAGCAATAACAGCGTACGAAATCTCCACGTATCGATGATAGAATCTAGGTCAGTTCGATCTCTCAAGAGCGAATAACTTTTGGAAGGATCGTCCTTGGGCGTTAACGAAGAGGGTTTAAGGACCGTACACGGCTTATGATTGAACGTGACTAGAACCGGAAGACTTGGTTCATTAGGGAATCAGTGAGCGGAGCGGGAGAACTAGATGCAGGAAACACAATCGGCTGAGTCCAAATCGTTTCCGATCGCATTCTCGGACGTTTTCGGTGACCCCAACGTCGGCGTCTTCTCCTATGCAAACGAAAAGATCGCTGTCCTACCGGCAGGAGTGTCCGGGAAGAAACTCAAAGCATACAGAGACACGTTGAGAGTGGAACCCTATAGCGTGGGGATAGCAGAGTCGAGACTTGTCGGCATTTACCTGGTTGGAAACTCGAGTGGGCTTCTAGCCCCTCACATCGCCGCTGGAGTTGAGCTGCAGAGATTGGAGTCGACTGGAATGGCGGTTCAAGTTATTGATGACAAGTACACAGCTCTCGGGAATCTAATAGTCTGCAACGATTACGGCGCAATGGTTGATCCCAGGCTCAGAACAACAACCGTCCAACAGATTGAGAAAGCTCTAGGTGTCCCAGCGGCAAAAGCAACGATAGCTGGTCTGCCCAACGTAGGTGCATTGACAGTCGCATCTAACAAGGGCGCTTTGATCTCTCCGATGGCGAACGAAGCAGAGCAGAAAGCGTTCAGCACAGGGCTAGGTGTACCTGTCGAAACTGGCACTGTAAATTCCGGAGTGCCTTTTCCAAAAGCTGGAGTTGTTGCGAATAGCAAAGGAGCTATTGTCGGAGGGCTGACAATCGGCAGTGAACTCATAACAGTTAGCAACATCTTCCAAGGAGATTAGGGAGTTTAAGTACCAGCCAAAGCCGCGGAGAATGATCGACGAGGGTCTTTGGGTTTGAGCCAGGTTAAGACATTCATCATAAAGGGGGAGCTTCGAAAACGCGGAGAGGCACACCCATTCAGGAAAGAATTGCGAGCTTTGAAGAAAGAAGATGCTCTAGTTCAATTGTACGCTGACATGGGCAGCAGGCACAAGGCGAAGAGATTCGAGGTCAACATAATCGGAATAGAAGAAGCCCAGGTCCAAGATCAAGCAAAACCGGAAGGAGGGCCATGATGGCAAGTTCAAGCAGGAAACCCACGTTACCGTCCCAACAACAGAGACAACAACAATCGCAGGCTCGCAGGGGACAAGAAGATTCCGACGCGGGCGAGCAACAGGTTC
>VBBA01000004.1 GCA_005888675.1 Candidatus Bathyarchaeota archaeon
CAAGCTTGACCGGCACAGCTATCTCGTTCAAAGTCTTTACGGCATAGTCGGCGGCTTTTCTATAGCCTGCGGTTATAATAGTTGGATGGAGCCCTTGGTCCAGAAGACCCTCTGCTTTCTTCAATAACTCCCCGGCCAAGACGACCGCGGTGGTCGTTCCATCTCCCACTTCATCATCCTGCGTCTTTGCAATCTCGACAAGCATCTTTGCTGCCGGATGCTGTACGTCAATCTCATCGAGGACGGTCGCACCGTCACTTGTGACAGTCACATCTCCCAAGCTATCGACAAGCATTTTGTCCATCCCTCTTGGGCCAAGAGTCGTGCGGATAACTTCACATACAATTCTTGCGGCGCTGATGTTGGACCTCTGCGCGTCCTTACCTCTGCTTCGGCCGGATCCCTCTTTCAATATGAGAACTTGTTGACCTGCTAAATATGCCAAACTCGAATTATCTCCCTTGTCCGTCCCCCGATCTAGAACTATGTTTTAAAGCCTCTTTTCAGCAATGAAAATCTGACGGATGCGTAAACCTACAATTGGTGACGTTTCGCAGCCAGACGGATATCCTCTGCCCGAACAGTAGTGCGACCAGCATGCTTCGCCATCTCGATGGATTCCTTTCCGATAATAACCGCAAGCTCTTCGATCACTTTACGAAGCTCTTTGGCAGCATCGCCCCCGACGCGTCCGGCACCACCCTTGCGAATCAGTCGACGCACAGCTGCCGATGATATTTCTCCTCCTTTTACCAAACGCGAACAGTTCAACGCTTCGCAAAACCAAGATATTTAAACCTCAGCGGACGGTCAGACCAGTCCAAGCTTAGAGAGTGTGTGTTTGGGGAAAGTTCGGATAGCTGCAGTCAAAAAAGTAGCCAGGGATATGGTTGCTCGCTATCCGGAAAAATTCAACAAAGATTTTGAAGCTAACAAGAAGGCCCTTGTGCTACTAGTCGAAGCGCGGACAAAAAGAATGCGGAATAGAGTGATCGGGTACATTACCCGGCTAAAGATCACTGAAGAAACCCGAGCCTCCGCCCCTGAGGGCGGAATGCAAATGGAAGCCGAGCAAGAAGCCTAAAACTTCCCTGACAGCGTCGTATTTTTTTCTTACCAAAAGTACAAGACATCTTAAGCCTCTAGGCACTAGACCCTAGTCCTAGAAGGACATTACACACTCTTGGAATTGCATCCAGAGCGGTCAGGCTTTCAGATCAAAGACGCGAAGATCCCGATTATCATAGGCATTAAGCGCCTAGAGTCATTGAAGCCGCATGAAGAGGTATTGGAGGACGAACTCTTGTCATTGTCTCGGTCAATCCGCCAGGACAAAGTCCTCAGGCATCCACTCCTCGCTGATGCGAGGACAGGCGTCGTACTGGATGGAAACCACAGATTGGTAGCTCTGAGACGAATGAACTGCCGCCTTGCCCCGGTTGCACTTGTTGACTACAACAATCCTGGGATAAGGGTCGAGCGTTGGTATCGATTAATTATATCAGGGAAGCTGGATGATTTATGGCCGGGCCTTCAAAATCTTGGGCTGAGCATGAAAAATGAGGAAAGGGCAGCTGCAAGAGAGCTGCTGGACCGGAGAAGAGTGGCGGCCGTAATTGAGGATCAGGATCGATCAATAGTCTTCGAGTCACCACGGCCAGAAGATACTTTAGACTCTTTCAGGACCTCCTTCCGGGTCGAGAAATTCCTCCGTGAAAAAGGCTTGAGTGTCTCTTACGTCGACAAGAAACCGGAGATCATTCCAGAAGCAACTCTCGTTCTCTCGACAGTCAAACTTGCGAAAGACGAGGTTGTTGATGTTGCATCTTCTGGTCGACTGTATCCACCGAAAACGACCAGGCACCTAATTCCATCTCGACCTCTAGGAACACGAGTGCCAGTAGAGTGGCTGACACTTGACAAGCCCGAGATTGCGCAAGCGAAGCTAATGGACCATCTCAGCAGTATGAAGCTTAGACGGATCGAGGAAGGCTCAATTGTTGGAAGCCGAAAATACGAAGAAGAGGTCTTTCTTTTCGAGTGAGCCAGTAAGTTTGCTCAAGGATTCCCCCCTATTTGTTCAAGTCAGGCTGATTGGAGTCCTCGCGTCTGCAGCGGGGAAACGGGAGATCAACCTAGAGGTTCCGGGCTCAGAGACAGTCGCCGGCTTCGTTTCCAGGTTGCTAGAGACTGTCGGAAACCGTCAGTTCAGAGACTTCCTGGTCGACTCTGGAACAGGAGATCCCCGGCCGAATGTCATAATTCTCCTCGATGAACAAGACTGCAACTTGTTTGGGGGATTGAAGGCTTTTGTTCAGCCCAAGACCACGGTTACGATTATTCCCGTGGCACACGGCGGATAAGAAAATGTTCGAAGCCCACTGCTAGACTTCGACGATTTCACATTTCAATCGGCGAATAATATCATCAGCCCTCTCGACCTTGACCTTGTACGTGTACAACTGTCTAGGCGTTCTGAGCTTGAGCTTCACGATGTCCTTCTGCCGTTTCACTCTGCATTCGGAAGCCGTTTCTGATAGGGTGATGAATTTGTCTGTGTTAGAGATTTCTGCAGGCATTGGTCTGTCAGGACAGCGTGCCGGGTTGATCGTGCTATAAAACATTCCTCTGGACTAACGGAATCTATGATTCTGCCCGCGTATCATCTCGAGACCCTGACCAACATGGCTCTCGCCGAAGAAGGACTTTAGGAATCTGTCGTTTTCCTCATCTCCTTCTGCGTGAGGCAGCTTTTCCACTGCTTCCTTCAGATTCCGGAACAAGTCTTCGTAATACTGATTTCTATGCCGCTTTGTATCGTGCAACTGCCAACGTATCTCTGAAAATACCGTTTGATCGTCTCCATTATCTTCGTCGAGCATCCCGATCTGAGTAGATAATTGGAAAGGTTCTACTCGTCCTTGAAGTATGAAATACAATTCAACTACTGCTCTTGTGGCGTGGGAGAATGCTATGTAGCCTTCGATATGTCGCTGGTGTCGGCGACGCTGGTTTGACGCGTGTCCCCCGCTACAGGATGAATACGTCGTGTAGCCCTTTCGATTCAAGAGTTGTATTATGTCTCGAAGCATAGGGTCTACTCGTTTCAGGTTTCGGTCTTTCGAAATGTTCTTCCAGTTCGACTTGTCCAGCCAGCCATACGCCTCTGAATGGGCTCTGGGAAGGAACCTCGGGGGCAATTTTCCTTTCAATATCTACATGGTCTGAGGATTGCATAAACACTCTGCTCATGAAAGCACATCTCCAGATGGTCGCACGACCGGAATGCGGACCGAGATCCTCTTGGTCACAGTTCAGCGGAATATAACCGAGTTCCTAGGAGAATCGAGTCCTACTCCTTATCGCCTCTGGACGCATGAGGTGAAACAGGGCGAAAAGGCAAGCAATCATGAGCATCGGGTTCTTCGGGTTGCATCTCGCCGTTTGGGGAGTCTCGATGTTCTCAGGGGGATTAGTGGGCTGGGCAATCGGAAGGGTGATATTCGGATAACACGAGTCATCCTCGCCTTGTGCACTGAACCTAGATGGGTGAGGCGCGTTTCCGTATCGTCGACCTTTCGACGAATTAAGAGCCTAATAGATCGGGCTACCGCGATAGTCGCCGGAGTCATCGGGTCGGGCATGCCGAAAGTTCTCTTCTTCGATCTCGGCGAGACCCTTGTCACCCAAAATATTGAGGACAACTTGGTCACGCAAAGGGCGCTAGAACGAATCTCAAGGGAACTGCCAGTTGCAACGGCTCCGGCAGAGTTGTATCGTCTGTATCGGAAAGGATACGGTCGTAATCAACCGGTAAGATCCTCTCATAATGTGGAAATTCCAATTTCCGCTTGGATGCGGGAGCTCTTACGGTTCGCCCTCCATCGAGAGCCAACAACAGATATTGTGGAAAGAGCGGTTAGAATTGTTGTGGAGAGTCGAGCTGCTAATGCAGCGGAATATCCGGATGCTCACGAAGCCTTGGAAGAATTACACGAAAAATATCGAATCGGTGTTATATCTAATGTCTCCTCACATGATGTTGCTGTAGAAATACTCCGCAAAGTCAAATTCGATCACTACGTTGACGATCTTATCACTTCTGCACTTACAGGGATACGGAAGCCGGATCCTGGGATCTTCCTCTATGCGTTGTCCCGAATGAAAGTGACACCCGCACAAGCTGTCCATGTTGGGGATCACCCCCGTAACGATGTTGAAGGCGCTAATTTGATTGGACTGACGACAGTCTTGATTGAGAGGAAAAGATCCGAGGCATCGACCAATGGAGTTCGTCCCTCGATCAAACTCCACAGCCTTGCTAATCTTCCGCGTCTGGTCCCGAAGATGTTTGCCTAGATCGGCAGTCCTTGCGCGAGAGCAACTGCCAGCATTCCGCCTGCTCCGAGGAGAAGTGCGAAAGGCAATCCCGGGAACACCTGATATTTAGACAACGCCCTGAAACCGAGGTACGCGCCAATGATTACACCCGCTCCAGCGGCGAGGAATGACTCAATTCCGAAGTTTAGTAGAGCTACCGTCTCAACAACAGAGTAGAAGACGATGTCGCCCATCCCAATCGTCAGGTCCCTGTAGTTGAACACAGCCCCAGTTAGATCTCCAACCTCGACGTTCCTTGCAAGAGCTCCTATCGGCCCTCTGAAAACGGAAACGGTGTCATAGACAACCAGTGCTGCCAGAATGGCAAGAGAAGTAAGTAGAGGAATGGACGCACCCAGAAACAATCCTGTCGAAGCCCCGACTGATGTGACTCCGAAGGCTTGGAATGTCTTGTTCTTACCGTAAACCAGAACAGCCAATACCGCGGCGATCCCAATCGATATCTCCCTGTAGTTGAACACAGCCCCAGTTAGATCTCCAACCTCGACGTTCCTTGCAAGAGCTCCTATCGGCCCTCTGAAAACGGAAACGGTGTCATAGACAACCAGTGCTGCCAGAATGGCAAGAGAAGTAAGTAGAGGAATGGACGCACCCAGAAACAATCCTGTCGAAGCCCCGACTGATGTGACTCCGAAGGCTTGGAATGTCTTGTTCTTACCGTAAACCAGAACAGCCAATACCGCGGCGATCCCAATCGAAATCAGCAGTATTTCGGCGTCAGAGACTGGCGAGTTCAAGATAGAGGCAATTGATGAACCGTACCAAAGCGCGACAACAAACGACATGAGGATTAGCCCGGTTTTCACTAGTCCCTGAAGTGCTCTCTTCTTCCGTCTTCTAACAAGGAGCAACATGCCGGTGGCGCTCACCGTTAGTGTTGCTATGAAAACAAGAGCGTTCAAACCGGCACCGATGGGGTTGTCTGGAAAATATGTCACCGGTGGGGTAGTGATAGTTATTCTCGAGAGAAAGATCGGGTATCCCATTATGCCAGTGACAAGAAAACTGAACAGGATTGGATAGAGGTGGTAGAGGCGGGGTCTGAACCTCCTCTTTTGCTCTCCCCCTGGTTCCGGGGCGGGTTCGGGTTCGGTCATAATTCGAGCACGTCCCCGGTCTTTGGAGCGCTCGCTTCTAGTCCCATCTCCTTGGAGGCCCATTCCGCGAGTCTCTTGCAGTTGCCCTCCGCTCCGTGAACAACGAAAACCTTCGTTTTCTTGTCGAGTTCAGAGAGGGTCAATTCCAATTCTCGTTTGCCACCGTGGGATGAGAAATCGAACCTTTCGATTTGAGCCTCCACTGGACGAGCCCGGCCATGAATCACGAATTTCTTCCTCTCTAGGAGGATGCGTCCCGGACTACCAGGGACCTGGAAGCTGACCATGAAAATCGCATTATCCCGCCTGCCCGCGATGTTCTCCATGTAGAATACCGAGGCTCCTCCCTTCAACATTCCAGCTGGAGAGATTATCACGCCTGGCGTTTTCGCAGCCTTCCGTCTATCATGCCAGTTCTCCACCCAATGCGCGGTGTTGCTGGCTCTTTCGAAGATTCGAGCGTCACGCAGCGCTTCTGGGAACTTGAGGAGAAGATCCATTGCATCGAGGGCCATGCCGTCAACAAAAACAGGGTATTCGAAGTTGTGAGCTGACAGGACTGTCAATAGTTCCTGCGATCTGCCAATGCCAAAAGCAGGAACAAGGACCGTTCCCTTCCGTTCTACAACTTCGGTAACCTTGCTGACAAACTCTTTCTCCAACTCGTCTCGGGCGGGATGATCCTCTGTCGCATATGTTCCTTCGATAATGATACCATCCAAGTTCTTGTAATATTCCGGATCCGCACCGTCAACTAGCCTTGTTGGTTGACGGTTGAAGTCTGCTGTGTATAGAAGCCGCTTTCCTTCATACTCAATAAGCGTCTGTGCGCTTCCGGGGATGTGGCCGGCGTTTACCAACGTCACGTGTGCGTCTCCTATGTCTAGGGGGGTACGGTACTGGATCTCTCGTTCGTGTTTGAGCATCGTCTGGAGGTCGATGTATTCGTATGGGAGGTAGTATCCGCTGAGCTTCAGGAAGTCCTTGATAATTAGAGTAGTTAGCGTGAAGGTAGGTTGTACACCATAGATTGGGACTCCACCGTCCACAAAGAATAGTGGCACTGAGCCGACATGGTCCAGGTGGGCGTGAGTCAAGATTATCGCTT
>VBBA01000005.1 GCA_005888675.1 Candidatus Bathyarchaeota archaeon
TATT
This sequence comes from Candidatus Bathyarchaeota archaeon, assembly GCA_005888675.1. Taxonomy (GTDB): domain Archaea; phylum Thermoproteota; class Bathyarchaeia; order 40CM-2-53-6; family 40CM-2-53-6; genus BA-13. The sequence goes on from VBBA01000005.1 coordinate 5, forward strand.
GTCGGCGTAGCGTAGGACAACCTGTCCATTCTTTTCCAATGTTTGGATTTGTTCCGGTTCGAGATAGTACCGTCCTTCGTTGTGAGCAATCGGGACACGTAGCAATTGTCCCATCTTCATCTTCCTCGTGAATGGTGTCTTGTTGTTGTCTACCCTGAGGTTAATCCATTTGCAGACAAACCTGAGACTGGCATTCCTCAAGACTGCGCCTGGTAACAAGTTGGCTTCCACAAGAATCTGAAAGCCATTACAGACTCCAAGGACGGGTTTGCCAGCTTCTGCGGCCGTCTGGACAATCTTCAGGCTTGGACTATGTGCTGCTATTGCGCCTGCTCGCAAATAGTCTCCGTAGGAGAAGCCTCCTGGAAGAATGTAACCGTCGTAATTGTCGTGTGTAAGTTGCTTATGCCATACTAGATCAGTTTTCACTCTCACGATCTTCTGGAGAACCTCTAGGGCGTCCAGGTCGCAGTTGCTGCCCGGGTACTGGACAACGGCAACCTGGGGCATTACTCTGTTATCCCGTCTTCTTTCCCTACAATTCTTACTTCGCAACTGTGAGCTGCCGGGTTGTAGATTCGAAGGTCATCGCAAAGTCTCCGAACGATGTTTTCCGCTTCTTGGCCTGACTCGGCTTGGACGGTCATTCGTAGAAGTTTACCAGCGCGTACGCCGGTCACCCGGTCGTATCCGCCCTTGAGAACCAGGTTTCTATGAATCGTCTCGCCCTCCGGATCTCGGGCCAAGGGCTTGTTCTGGATGATGACCTCGACTGTGCGATATTGACTTCTAGTTTTCAAGACCACAACATATGTGAAGCAATCTGGATTCCTATTAAGCCCTTTTTTGACATATTCCAGCTAACTTCCTCGAAGGGCAGTGGTCCATTCGTGCTGGACAAACCCGTGATGCAATGTCTCTCCGAGAGTGCAGGGAGATTAGACCTACAATGCGAGCCATGCCTGCTTGACCATGCTGTAGGATCTGGTTTTGAAACCAAGCTTCTGATAGAGCTTAATCGCATCTTGCTCCATGAACGGCACGTCCAAGTGGACCGTGTCAATACCCTGACCTTTGAATTGGTCCAGGACCGAATTTAGCAGGGCGGTCCCAATGCCTTGCTTCCTATGCAGTATGTCCACCGCCATAAGATCCAGATAGCCCACTCTTTTCGCCTTCCAACTCAGCAAAACCTCCTGTGGTATCCCTTTCTTTTCGTATCCCGTTGCGAATCCGAGAACATTCCCGCCTTCGTCTTCGGCTACGAAGAAATTATCTTCGTTTCGTTCATAGATCATCTCGATATCCGGCATAGTTGGCATCGCGTCGAACGAAGTGTATCTTTCTGCGAGGACCAACACCTCTGAGAGATCGTCTCTGCGGCATTTTCGCACCTTCCACAGCCCCACCTAGCTTCACCTGGGTGCTTCTAGAAATGGCGGAATGATCTTTCCCCAGTAAGAACCATTGCAATGCCGTTCTTGTCGCAGGCTTCAATGACGAGATTGTCTTCCACCGAGCCGCCTGGCTGAACAATTGCCGAGACGCCTTCAGCCGCCGCCGTCTCGATATTGTCTGTCCTCGGAAAGAATCCGTCAGAGCCGAGACATGATCCTTTCAGATCGTGGCCGAACCTATGCGCTTTCTCCACACAGTTCTCCAATGCTCCCACGCGGTCCTGCTGTCCGGTCCCAATTGCAAGAGATGCGCCATTCTTCCATAGAACGATAGCATTAGATCTAACCTCACATGTAACCCACCAGGCCTGCAATAGGTCGCGGTACTCGTTCTCAGATGGTTTCATCTTCGTTGGGACTGGCAGTTGTTTCAGGGATTCCAATGATCGAATTCGTGTCTTGTAGGGATCTTCCAAAATGACCGAACCGTCATCCAGAACGACAACGTCAGGAGGCAGATTCCTATCGTCCTCTATTTTTCGAACCTTTCCGATCCTGATGTCCTTCTTCGCCTCGAAGACCGGCAATGCATCCCGTTGGAAATCGGGAGCATAGACTACTTCCACGTATGTGCTCATTATTTCCTTCGCGGTTTCCATGTCGACTGGGGAGTTGAAGACTACCACGCTTCCGAACGCGGCTCTAGGGTCCGCTTCCCTTGCCTTCCGGTAGATCGCGGCATTCCCTTCGTCTGAGAGTTGTACTGCCACGCCGGACGGATTCAGATGTTTCATGACGCTGACCGCTGGCTTGTCAAAGTAGCTTACGATTCTGCTCCCGTGGCTACCGTCCTCAATGTTCGTGGCTGAGGGACCGTCCTTTCCCCACTTGACCCATTCGACGTTCCCAATACCCGTCCTAGATCCTTGAGGCTTGTACATTGCGGCGCGTTGGTGCGGGTTTGTCCCATACCTCAAACCTCTCTTCTCGTCTCGGACTGTCCATTGGACCTTGTCGTACTGATGCTTTCTCCCACCAAGTGTGAAGGTGATAGTGTCAGGGAAATCCTCCTCAACAGCCTTGCGATAAATTCGTCTGATTTCTTGACCGCTCAAGTCTATTGCTTCAACCGTCCCACGAGATAGTCACGTATCGCTTTGTCATACTCAGCTGTGACATTGAATGCTTCCTTTGCAAGCCGCTGGCGCAATTTGTCTCCGATCAAATTCTTCTCCACAAGTTCTCCCCTGACCATATCGTATTGCTGAGGACTAGTGACAGGGACGACCCGATTGTTCAGAAGCGCTCCCTTCGCGGCCGCCCGAATCAATGCGACGCCTCCAATGTCGATGTTATCGACCGCTCTCTGTAGATTGGATGGATCGTTTCTAACAGTGTCTTGGAAGGGATAGAGGTTGACGATGACGAAATCAAAAGGGTGCACTCCTTGTTGGTCAAGATATTTTCGCTGTTCTGGAACGGTCCAATCGCCGAGGATGCCAGCGTGGATCTTGGGATGTAACGTCTTGACCAATCCGCCAGGCATTTCCGGTGTCCCAGTGTAATCCGAAACTTCTAGGATTTCATATCCGGCTTTTCGGATCGCTTCTGCAGTACCACCTGAACCGATTATCCGAATGCTCTGCTTTCCCAATGCCGCGACGATCGTCTCAAGGCCTGTCTTATCATAGACGGAGACAAGCGCGTACCTCGCCGGCATCTTTCCCTCGAATGCTTGAATGTTCAGAGGCTTATTTAGTCTGGGTTAAGAATACACGCGATCGCTTATACTGAAGGCAAGGAATACTGTCAAAGTCTAAACTTGTATCATGCTTGCTGGAGTGCTCTCGTAATTTCTAGTCGCGATGCTTTGAAAGCAGAGTAGAACGTCCCGAGCAGCACCGCGATCATTGCTAGGATGAACGATTCTTCTATCGCTGTCCAAGGGATAACATAAGGTAGCCAGAATCCTGCTACGGTCGTACTGTTAGTCGCTCCTCGAAGCAGAAGGAGCCCGCTTGGGATTGCAAGAAGGAACCCAAATATTCCCAAGATGACTCCCTCGCCTAGAAAGACCCAGAGTATCTGTCCGCGGCTCATTCCCTGGGATCTTAAGAGCCCGATCTCCCGCCTTCGTTCTGTCACGTTCATCATCATGTTTACAGTGATTCCAAGACTCGTTATCAGTATCGCGAAGTATAGAATTAGGAGGATTACTGCGAAAACTTTGTCGACAGTCGTCTTGACAAGTCCTAGCAATTGGTCAAGTGTAATGGAGTTCTCCGCAAGATCATATCGTGGATACTGGGTTGAGAGGTCCTGAGCGACTAGGGCAGTTTGATGCTTGTACTCAGGTTTGAGGTTGATTAGGAAGATTGGAGATTCGTATTTACCACCGAAATACTTGCTTTGACTATTGAGGTTGACAATTATCGAGTCTGATGCGTAGCTCTCACCGAATCGTATGTATTGCAGTACAGGACCTGTGAAAATCCCGACAACAGTGAAAGTTGTGGTGCTATTGCTGAATATTGTGAGATGGTCACCTGTCGAGACGCCGAGTTTCGAGGCGAGACTGTCTGGCATCAGAACAGTTTCGTTTGAGGAGGCAAGTTGTTGGTATGCTTCATCCTGCGAGCCCGATCCTAGAAAGTTGTAGGCAATTATCCTAGGGAATTGGGAAGGATCAACGCCTAGAACGCCGACTGTGACATCTT
>VBBA01000006.1 GCA_005888675.1 Candidatus Bathyarchaeota archaeon
CTGGAGTCCGTCTACGCCAGTGGCCGGACAAGCTGTCACATTCACTGCGTCCGTATAAGGCGGGACATCACACTTTACGTATGCCTGGACATTCGGCGACGGTTCAACACTCTCCACTACAGCTTCCACCGCGAGCCACACTTACGCTAGCATGGGTTCCTATTCGGTCACCTTGAAAGTCACTGATGCTAAATCAACGTCGGGGCAGTCATCCGCCACACTTTCGGTAAACTCGTCCACCCAACCAGACTTTACGGTCTCGGTCGTCCCCGCCACACTGAGTGTCGGTCTCGGTTCATCAGGGACGTCTACTATTCAATTGAACAGTCTCAACAAGTTCTCCGGATCAATCTCACTCGCAACAACTATTTCCTCAACCGGCGTCACAGCCTCTCTCGCACCGAAGACGGTGACCCTCTCCTCAGGGGGAACTGGGACGGCGACATTGTCAGTTACTGGTGATGCTGTAGGATCATTCACGGTCACGGTCGCGGGGACGAGCGGCACAATTTCCCATTCTGCCAGTATGACGGTCACAGTAGCCGCTCCTCTGGTCGCGTCGGATGGTGGACTGGGTCCCAATTCATTTGGTAGAGGTGGAGGTCAAGGGCTGATCCAGGATATTACAGGAGGTATGATCGCCGTCTACATCGACACCGCCGGCAGCATCGTCCTCTCTTCCACACCATCCGACCCCGCCGTGGCAGGCTGGGCCGAACTCACCAAATCACCAACACAAACCACCGCTTACAATTTCCCGACAATAGTCCTAATCTCACCAAGCCTGCTTGAAATATTCGCGATTGGCGGCTCTGGAGCTGGCATACTTACGCAGCTGCCGGTTACTATCACTCGCGATTCGCAGAGCAATATTGTTGGCTTCACGTTCGGAACGCCCACCATAATTGACTCAACAGGATTCGCAGGTTATCCTTCCGCCGTTCTCACACATAACGGCGATATCCTCCTCGCCTGGTCTTGGACCAGCACGACAAGTTCCGAAGTCAGATCCTTGAGATGGGATACCGCGACTGGCTGGACAAATTTTGCGGGCACATCGTCGATCCCGGATACTGTCATTGCTGACAGTTCCAATCTACCCGCTATTCTTCCGAGCATTATTGAAAGACCGGACAATTACAATGTCTACATAATCGCCAACAGGCTCCAGGGACCACCATCCACCATAGCCTACAACAAGGCAACCTGGACCGGATCAGCCTGGTCATGGGGAGTTGCGAATCTAACATACGAATCCAACTCATCAGACGGAGGAGACGATCCGGTAACGTTGGCGTGGGACCCGGTCAAGTCCCTCGTCGTAGGAAGCTACGGGATTACAGGTACGACCTCCTACGGTGTGTTTACCTTGAACTCGTTGGATCAGAAGATCCACCTTGACACGCCCTCATATTCGGTGTCTGAACGTGGATGGGGCCGAGTGGCAGTTCACATTCTAACCGGCGACTACTACCTCTTTTTCATGAACGTGAACGGAGACGATGGCTCGGGTCCGCTACTTTACATCCGCCATCCAGCATCCGGATCCTGGAGCTCAACCCCTACAACATTTGATTCGAACACCGACAACCAGGGACTAACCGTACGACCCACCAGCACGGGAGAAACTTTAGACTTGCTGTACGTCGAGGGAATCGCTGCTCCCACGTTCATCAAGTCTGCTAGACTCAGTCCACCTGGTCCACCTAACTTCAGCATATCAGCGAACCCGACAATCCTGACGTTTCAATCCGGGTCATCCGCTACCTCAACAATCACATTGACTAGTCGATTCAACTTCAACGGAACAATCTCACTAACTACATCCGTCACACCATCAGGTCTTACTGCCACACCATCACCAACAAGCGTCACAGTAACCAGTGGCACGATAGCCACCTCCACTCTAACGGCCAACTCAGCAAACGCTGGCACCTACACAATCACTATCATAGCGACTGCCGGGTCACTCGTGCACTCAACGATCGTTAATGTCAAAGTTACGGACTTTGCAATCGCCGCGAATCCTGCGAGGGTTAGTATTCCGGTCGGAGCTTCAGGTTCATCGACGATTGGTCTCACTAGTGTGAATGGATTCATAGGAACAGTGGCGCTGAGCGATACGATGTCGCCCTCGACAGGTATCGGCGCAGGACTGAATCCGACCAGCATCACTTTGACTTCTGGAGGTTCTGGAACCTCAACCCTAACCATCAACACCAGCAATGCCGGCAATTACACTATCACCGTCACCGCTACGTCAGGACCGTCGACTCATTCAGCGACTGTTGTTGTCAGGGTATTCATTCCGCCTGACTTCACAATCGCTTCTAATCCGAGCACTGTCGTATTCTTGACCGGCTCGTCCGGCCGATCCAACGTCACAATCGCTAGCATTTCAGGATTCAAGGGCAATCTCACCATCTCCAACTCCGTCAATCCTACTAATGGATTGACAACATCTTGCACTCCGTCAAGGATGCAAATTCCGTCCGGCGGCTCAGCATTTTCCACATGCGGCTTCAGCTCATCGAATACTGGAATCTACACTGTGACTGTATCAGCAACAAACGGAACAATGACCCACTCAACCTTGATCACCGTGAAAGTCGCTGACTTTACCATCACAGCTAATCCAGCATCCGTCGGCATCGTTGCAGGATCAACAGGTACCTCTACCTTAAGTCTGACTAGTCTGAACGGTTTCTCAGGAACAATATCCCTGAACGCTTCCGCTACAACAGGATTGACCGCTTCGATCAACCCGACAAGTGTCCTAGTTTCCTCGGGTGGAACCAGCACAGCAACGTTGACTGTTGGCTCGAGCTCGAAAGGCAGCTACGTTGTCACGATAACCGCTTCCAGCGGATCATTGACACGGAGCGTCCAAGTCACAGTGACGGTTGGGGACTTTGCGATATCATCCAACACGTCAACTCTAAAGATCAATTCAGGCCAATCTGGATCAGCCAACATCACCCTTACCAGCCTCAGTGGGTTCCAAGGAACAATCTCTCTCACGGTTTCTGTGACGCCATCTGGACTTTCCGCATCGACCAACCCAACCAGTGTCATCCTGGCCTCAGGAAATTCGGGATCCTCGATCCTCTCTGTTACCTCGACGACCGCTGGAAACTATACAGTTACAGTGACGGGCACTAGCGGTTCAGCAAGTCGATCAATACAGTTGACGGTCACGGTAGTCGACTTCAGCATAACACCAAATCCGGCCTCACTCGGTTTCTCATCCGGCTCCAATGGCAATTCGACGTTAACATTCAAAAGTCTAGGAGGTTATTCCGGAACTGTAACAGTTACAACAATCGTCACTCCACCAACTGGCCTCAGCACATCATGCGGCTCGAGCGTGACCCTCACATCGGGAAGCTCGTTTAACTCCACGTGCCTCTTCGGCTCGTCTACTCCAGGAACGTATACCGTAACGGTCAAAGGGACGAGTGGATCACTTTCTCATTCAGTCACGATAAGTGTCGGCGTTCGTGACTTTACAATTACGGCGAATCCGTCCAGTCTCAACCTTTCTCTTGGAACAAACGGTAGTTCAACAATAACGGTCACGAGCCTAGGAGGATTCTCGGGCACGATTACATTGACGACAACGACTTCATCCAGCAGCCTATCCGCCTCCGCCAATCCATCCAGCCTTGCGCTCACTTCTGGCGGAACTTCTTCCTCGACAATCACAATCAGCGCCAGCAGTGCCGGAAATTACAATGTAACAGTGACATCTGCGAGCGGCTCGTTATCGCATTCGATTATCCTTAGTGTCAAGGCTGCGGCGAAGCCTCAGTATGCTCTTGTCACCTCGTTTGACGGCCAAGTCTACAAATTACAGAACGGCACTCTGACTTTGATCGGTCAACCAGTCACGAGCGCACTGCGTCAGATCGCTTGGAAGCCAGATGGGTCTTACGCCCTCATAGCCGGAGACTCTGGAGTATTGATGAAATGGGACGGATCGCAGCTCACCCAGATCGTTACTGGCATCTCTTCTGGAACCGATCTGAACACGGTGGTTTGGAGTCCTGACGGATCGTATGCTCTTATCGGAGGCTCTGGCGGCGCGGTCTTCAAGTATGATGGGGTATCCACCACATCTATCGCAGACCCTAGCAGTGGCCAGATTCAAGGGATAGCCTGGAACCCAAGCGGCACGATCGCATTA
>VBBA01000007.1 GCA_005888675.1 Candidatus Bathyarchaeota archaeon
GTCTCTTCCATAAGGCACCCATGAAGAAATATGCCGAGCACCCCGCATCTTTGGAATCCGAACGTATCTAACTAACCCCTCCAAAGTATCCTCCGCTTTCATCTCGATCACTCCATCCACCTTATCCTGAATAGCGGCTATGATGGCCGGATGGAACGCCTTCCGGGACAATGACAAACAACAACTTGCCTTTACACTTCGAATCTTGGCAACAAGAGTATGAAGGAAATCGAACGAAGGACGCACTCCGCAGCGCTGGATCAATGTTGTGAAACTGTCGAGGGCGAAGAGTACGCGGGCTGAATCTCTCGGATCTGATAATGCCTTGGAGACGATTATGCTAAGGTCGGAGAGTAGCTGTGGGTCTACGCTGTATAGCTCCTTACTTCTAACTCCGACCAGGAAGGAGTAGCAGTCGATGAAAACCAACCGTCGCCGACCCTCTGTCTCATATTTTCTGGGATCTACCCCCATGATTCTCATCGATTCTCGGATATTGTCTGGGAAATCGTCCAGTGCCGCATATACCACATCCTTCCCTTTCTTCAACGCCTCCACGACCATCTGAACTATCATTGTAGTCTTGCCGGTGGCCGGATCCCCCATTATCAAAGAGACAGCTTGTGTTGGGTATCCATCCGGTAGGAGCTGATCTAGCATGGGTATCCCGCTTGGCTCACGTTGCGAGATCGCCGCCTGCTCTTCATAAGAACTAGGCGACGTCAGCCGCTTGGAAATTTCTCTCTGGAGTTCTTGGTCTCGGTTCTTATTGAACGAGACCACTCTTACCTCCTGCAAGAGGCCTAACTCTACCAGATCAGTAACGTCTTGCTCTATCTCCTTCAGGTCACGATGGATCTTCTTGGCAATATTCTCGACAGTATCCGTCGAATCCGGATAATCGTGAAAGTACATGAGGAGCTCGGCCTTGATCTCCGAGCCGATCAGTTTCTCGAGCAGATCATGCTTAAGGCTAGAAGACTTCACTGGCTCGGAGTTACTATTTGTGCTTACTGCAGTCACTATGTATCGTCTCCAGACCGCTGTTCAGTATTCCTAGCCGTCCGAAGCCATACTGATCGACTGATTATCGTATCTTGTCAGGCGGGATCGGTGTCGGCGCCAGTGAGAATCCATCCTTTGTTATGTAATAGTCGTAGCCTTCTAGACGATGCTCTGTTCCCCTCATCTTGGGGATATAGACACGCCGTCGCACACGTGAATTATCGAAGTTCGCATCCAAAATGATGAGTCCATCTCCCAGGAATTCTTCGAAGCTCGTCCCAAGCTGTCTCTTCCCCCACGGGACCTCACTTATCATTAGGGTGGTACACTGGGCGGATTCGAGGAATTTTAGCATGATATGGAGGAAGCTGCGCGCTTCCGCCTTGCTCTCGAAGCTGGCCATCAGAGCTGATAATGAGTCGAAGACGAGACGTTTTGCATTGATGGAATGGAGCGCTTCCAGTACTGTCTCGAGAGTAGTGCTTACTCCTGCCTTCATGGTCTGTTGAAGAGAGACCAGCGAAACCTTGTTCTCTGCCTCTAAACGATTGAAGTCCCATCCAAACCTGGAACCGTTGCGCTTCAACCTCTCACTGCTCTCTATCACTGAGGCATAGACACCGTTCTCTCCACACTTTGTGGCGCCATGATAGAGGAACTGCAGCCCCAAAGTTGTTTTGCCTGTTCCAGGCTGACCGGCGACGATGATAGTGTCTCCTCGACAAAGTCCGCCTTCGATGATACGGTCAAGACTTACGATGCCTGTTGGAACTCTGTTGCTCGTAGGAGCATTGACCGGTTTGTCGATCTGACCAGTGATATTGGCGCGTCGAGAGTCCAACATGTTATATCGCGCCTCCGATCGACCAGAGCTTCACAGGACCAACTTGTCGACAATCGACTTTGCCCTTGGCTTTGAGAACATGTAGGTATTTTGAGGCGGTTGATCTGTTTATGCTCAACTGTTCTGCAACCTCGCTTATCGAGCTACTGGGTCTCTCGCCCAGAGACTGGACTATTCGCTGCTCAATATCCTCCAATGCTACCGGTCCGATATTGGACGCGGCTTTGACTAGCGACAATGCGATACGGAGACAATCCACTTTCCCGTTCATCATAAGCAGAATGTTACTTGGGAACCATTGTCAAGGTCATTTGCGAGTGAAGGTTAGTTAACAGAGGGCCATATCGAAGTCGCTAAAAAGGCCGTTAACGGTTCGGTCACGTGCTACACGGAATGAAACAGCTCACTGTATTGAAGCTGGGAGGCTCTGCGATTACTGACAAATCGAGAAAACTAACTCCCGATCTTGTCACGATTCATCGATCGGCCGACCAGATAGCCAAATACAAAAGGCTCATGATTCTACTTCACGGCGGCGGATCATTCGCCCACCCCTTTGCTAAGAGGGGAAACCTCGCAAAAGGGTTCAAAGATCGTTCACAGTTCAAAGCATTGGATGAGACGGAACTCTATCTGGACCAACTTTCCCGGATCATACAGGTAGCTTTACTTCAGAGGAATGTGGGCTTCGTACCTTTTAGGCCCATGAGCTACATGGAGACGAGCCAAGGAAACCTCTCGAGGGCTTTTCTGGATCCGATCACGGACGCTCTACGCCTCGGCCTAGTCCCGCTTTCGCATGGAGATGTTGTAATGGATAGCAAAATTGGATTCAGCATTGTCTCCGCCGACCAGCTCGCCTCTCTCTTCGCCTTGAAATTGAAAGCCTCCAACGTGCTGTTCGGATCGGATGTTGACGGCATCTATAGTGCAGACCCAAAGAGATCGAAAACAGCCCAACTGGTCAAGGAAGTAAACAAAAAGAATTATCGACAGATACGTGCAGCTCTCCGGAAAAGTCCACTTGGGGACGTGACAGGCGGCATGCTGGCCAAGTTCTCGCAAGCAGTAATACTTGCCAAGAACGGTTGCGAATCCTACATCTTCAATCTTCGACGAGAAGGGATGCTCGAAGCGTTGTTGTCGGGCAAGAGTCAGGGGCTTGAATGCACTAGATTTGAGACATGGAGAAGGCCACGCGTGAACTAGTACGTTCTGAGGACGACCATGTCGGCGAGTTGGGAGAGCGACCGTTTGTAATCCGAGCCATCCAAAATATCCAGATGCTTCTTGGCCTCGTCCAAGTACTCCATAGCCACCGTCCGACATTCATACTCAGCCGGTGTCCTAGCTGCTAAGGCTCTAGCCTTCGAGGCCATTGTCTTAGTCACCTTTTCTGATCTGAGGATAGATAGTAACTCGCTCCTCCCTGCTTTGGGCAGATGTCTCAATGCCACAAGTATTGCTGCATTCCCCAACTTGTGCTCGATAACATCCTTCGCGGTCTCTTTGCCAGTTGATTGTCCATAAACGTCTAAGACGTCATCCATGACTTGGAATGCTAAGCCCGACTTCCAACCAAACTCGCCGAGGTTCTCGATCGTCTTCCTGTCGGCTTTTGCGGCGTAGCCCCCGATAATGGCAGCAGTCCGGAATAGAGAAGCGGTCTTCTTGCCTATCATGTCGAGGTACATTCGAAAGTCTGGATCCAACACACGGTTTGAAATCAGGTAAGGATCCACACGGCCAGCCTGTTCGAAAAGAAGATCAAGCCTTTCTCCATCAATAATCTCCTTCATCGCCTCGACCGACTTCCTCCTGATCCTATCCCGGCTAGAGCATTCATCGACGATATCGTCGATTATCTCACGGTAGAACATTCCAACCAATAGCGCTACCGAGTCGCCCATCTTGGCCCGGACTGTCGGCTTCCCACGCCGGACCTCGCCATGATCGATGATATCATCCATAACCAAGGAATAATTGTGTATTAACTCCACAACAGCCGCAGGTGCAAGAGCATCACTCAGCTTCCCACCAGCCGCGGCACAGGATAGCATCACCAAGGCAGCGCGCATTCGTTTTCCACCGCCAACCTTGAAGTGATATTCTAGGGCGGGACGGAATGTGCTGTTAGATGATCTGGAAAGGGCTTGGATAATGACTGGGTCTACCTTACGTCCAAAGCTTGTGAGCTGGTCTAGGAGCCTGGAGCTCATTCAGCTGCCTCGACGGCCTCAACCTTCTCAGCCTCCTCGTCCACTGACCCAGCCCTTTCCGTAGCCACGCGCTTCTTCAACATGGCACGGTTCTCGATCGCAAGTTTGCTGAGTTTGTCGACGTTGAAATCGTAAATCGTGTGCCGTCTCGGATCGATCATAAGATGCATCTTTTTCGCCG
>VBBA01000066.1 GCA_005888675.1 Candidatus Bathyarchaeota archaeon
AGACGCTACTCTAGCGTGGTCCCGTACAATGGGTTTCCATCCAATGAGTCGTCAGCCAAGCCGGAATTATGATTTTCCTTGGCAGAGGGTCGAACTTCTGCCTTGTTTCGTTTCTCTGGACGGACCTTGCCCAAATGCCTTCGATCGGATGAGCATGAAGAGGACTCCTTTTCAGTCTTTGCGAGATCAGGCAGATAGGAATCGGAGAGGGACAGTGTCTTAATCGTTAGGCGATCTAATTCTCGATTGCTCGGTAGTTGAAAATCCCAGTTCATCTAATACTTCCTTGGTATGCTGTCCCAGTCTAGGGACCTCTCGGAAACTTGGATTGAATGAGAGGAGAAAACGCATTGGACTACCCAACTGCGGGATTCCTCCCTTTCTTGATTTGATCAGCATCTTACGATGGCTCACTTGCCTATCCCTTGAAACATCCAAGAACGAGTAGATCGGGGTCGACGGGATTCCATTCTCGACCAAGATCCCATGCCAATGGAATGCGGTCCCACGCCTCAGGCGCTTGGACAATATTTTGATGAGAGTATCCCGATTTCTGACTCGTAAAGGATTAGATGCGAACCGTCGATCTCTCGCGAGATTCGGCAGTCCTAATGCGTTACAGAGCGATTTCCACTGGATATCGTTCCCGACAGCGATTATCAAGTCCTTGTCCTTGCAGCGAAAAGCTTGGTACGGGACAATACTTGGGTGAGCAGATCCCATCTTGGATGGTTCCTTGCCCGTGGCGAAGTAGTAGCCTGCAAGGTAGGTTGACCAAGAAACTATGGAATCGAAGAGTGAGATGTCGATGTAGTCTCCCTGACCGGTAATCAGACGTTTGGAGAGAGCGGCGAGGATGGCGGTCGACGCGTAATGGCCGGCCGCAATATCCGCGACTGGCACACTGACTCTCATCGGAGGGCGTCCCGGTTCGCCTGTCGTGGCCATGATTCCACTCATAGCGAATGCAACAATGTCGTACCCCAGCCTTTCACGATAAGGACCTGTCTGGCCGAAACCGCTTATCGAACAATAAACTAGAGCATGATTGAGTCTTCGAAGCTTGGGATAGTCAAGTCCGAATTTTGGCATTGTCCCGGGACGGTTGCTCTCGACCAGAATATCTGAGTCAATAACCAGCCTTCTGATGACTTTCTGGGCTTCAGGTCTCTTAAGATCTAAGGAGACGCTCTTCTTTCCACGGTTGAGGCTGAGAAAATAGTAGCTTGTACCGTCAATAAATGGCGGACCCCAAGCACGAGTCTCGTCTCCTGAACCTGGTTTTTCAATCTTAACGACCTCTGCTCCAAGATCTGCGAGGATCATAGTGCAGAATGGACCCGCGAAGTCCTTGGTCAGGTCGATCACACGTAGCCCTTTTAGAGGCAAGGCCATGCGATTTATCTCTCACACGTCGAGATTAATGCCTAAGCATCGGTGAATGGTCGGGCCTTGCAACCCCTCAAACCCATTGCGGAGGTTCTTATCGAGGGCGAGCTCTCACCCTTCGAACACGAAGCTCTCCATCGATTGTTGAAACGGGGATTCACAGTCGAACCTCCATCCTACACTCCCTTTGCCTATGGCGAAGAGGATCTGGCGACCCGGATCAACATTACCTTTCACTATCCTTACAACCAGGATTTCTTCACGAGACATCTCAGGGAGAACTGGCGCGAGCTTAAGGATCTGATCAAAGAAGTGCGTTACCGACGTGGCAGGGCTGGCGCGGCCTTCACGTTTACCTTTGTCCAGGATGAATTTCGCTTAGTATTCAAATCTGGAAACGAGGTTGATCATGACCAGATTAGCTCTGCGATGGACCAGATTGGCCACCTGACGGGCATAGTCAGCAGAATGTTGAAGGCCGAAACTTTGCCTGAGACTATCGGGATAGTCGAATGCCGGTTCGACAAATTGACCGACCGGTGGGACGAGTTTCGAGCAACAAACACAGCCGAAAGCAACGTTTACGAGTTCGATGAGGAATCCTCCAATTGGAGACCTACAAATGTCTAGCGTTCTGCGACAGAATTAATTCGGATCCGCAGGTTATTGAAAAATGATCAAACTGATCTAGCTTTGAGCGAAGGAAGTACCCTAACCGCAGACTACAAGGCACCCGGTGGCAAGCTCGTCCGAGTAATGATAATCGAAGACTCCGGAATTATTCGTCGAGCCCAGATAACAGGCGATTTCTTCCTCCTACCAGAAGAAAGTCTTACCCGACTGGAGCAGGTCCTAACAGGGACGAAGATCACGGAAGCGGCACTGAAGAAAGTTGTTCACGACTTCTTCGCGGAAACTAGGGCGCAAAGTCTCGGCGTGTCCCAAGAGGATTTTGTTAAGGCCGTGATATCGGCTAGGGAACCGGATTAAGAGATGCCAGAGACTTGGAGGCTGGTTGACGTCGAATTCCGAGACGACCCGTTCATGAACCTGGCGATCGAGGAAGCGATACCACGGACAGTAGGTTTCGGAAAAGTCCCGAACACTGTTCGGTTCTGGCATAACTCAAACACTATAGTTCTTGGATGCTTCCAATCCGCAAACTTGGAAGTCAACCTCGAGGCCTGTAAGGAGCTGGGAACCGATGTTGTAAGGAGGTTCACCGGCGGAGGAGCAGTCTACCACGATAGTGGGAATCTGAACTATGCAATCTCATTGAAGCGAGGTCATCCTTTGATCCCAACGGACGACTTGCAGCTTGCATTCCAAAGGCTTTCAGAGGGAACTGTGCAAGGACTTCGCGCTCTGGGCGTTAATGCGGAGTTCCAACCTATCAATGATATCCAGGTTAACGGACTCAAGGTATCAGGCGCAGCAGGCAGTATTAGATGGGACGCGA
>VBBA01000067.1 GCA_005888675.1 Candidatus Bathyarchaeota archaeon
CCGGGAACTCATAAGCAATCCAGAGGTAGGCCGGTTCTTCGACGAGCCTGCTTGTCTTATTGCAAAGAATCGTCGATTAAAACGGTGGCGTGATTCCGGTATAGTCACCGATCACGTACGCGCTGTAGGGAGCGTTCATCTGGACGGCCGTGTTGGGACTGTAGCCAGGTGAGTTGATTATGCCGTAACTGGCAACGATAACGTTGGACGGATTGATTTCGATCACTTGGTCGTTGAATTGATCGCTTATCAACGTATTACCATTAGTTAGTCTGACAGCTCGTGTCGGCAGCGGCGTTGGATTGCTGCCTGGACGCGTGTTGGTGAAGTACTGCGAGACAACCTTGTCATGAGAGTTGACCTCGACAATACGAGCATTGTTAGAGTCTGTGATCAGCGTGTCACCATTGGCTAGACGGCTGGCGAAAGCGACACCGCTGACGGTGCCGCGGGCGGTGAAGGTTGCGACGATCGTGCTTGGCGTGGTGTGTGTAACCTCGATGGCGCGGTTGTTGTTCTCGTCGGAGATGAGGATGTGGCCGTTGGCGAGAAGCTCGGCAGCGTTCGGATTGTTTAACTGGTTAGGACCAATGCCGACCACAGTGTTTTGACCGTATTGCCATACTATGGCTTTGTCGCTCTGCCGAACCTCGATGATCCGCTCGTTGCCCTGGTCGGTGATCAGTATGTTTCCGCCTGGAAGGAATGTGTTCTGGACTGGGGTATTGAGCTGGTTGAATCCGAACCCGGTGACTCCGAAGGTGCCATATTGCCAGATGATGTTGCCGCTTTGGTCGACGAGGAGAACCCTGTTGTCTACACAGCCACTCTTACAGTTTGTCGTAGCTCCAGGCGGTATCCCTGTGCCGGACATCAGCGTGAGGCTCCCGACACGCTCAGCGTCGTTCGTTCCGACTATCGCTTTGGCTGAGGTATCTCCTGGACCATTCCCGAATTGCCAGACGATACTGCCGTCTGGAGCTATTTCGATGACTCGGTTGTTGAACTGGTCCGTGATGAGAATGTTGCCATTTTGGTTAAACTTGGAATTGGAGGTTACAGTCTTTGCTTGGGCTGGGAGGATGCTATAGGCGGCTACGGATGATACTGCGAGGACGATTAGGAGTAACGATACAAACGCTTTCTTCAAAGAGTAAACCCTTGGAAATTCACGAGTCGTCTGTTGAAGGCTTGTAAGCATATGCCAGAATCATGCAAGAATTAGACTTAGAACTAGCCGGGGGTTGGACTATACCACTATCTTGGGAATAGGACATCGCTCATGGGTTCCCTGTCAACTGGTTGGTAAATCTCTTTCACGTCTTGAAACTTTACAATCTACCCCCCCTTTTCCCAACTTTATTTTCTACTGCGCCTCATTTTGGGCGAGAAGTGCCAAAATTAATCGCTCAAAATGTGAGAATAGCATTTTGCGGAAATGGGTTTATTCATTTAAACATAGCGGAAATTCATGAGGGAGCCATCGGGGGCCTGAATTAGTGAGCTCCGTTTGGCGATCAGGGGTCAAAATGGTGGCATTCAGCTCTCGGCATCGTTTAGGGCATCAATTTTCTTAAGTTGTCCGGTGCCCTATTGCTGATCGAGTTCCTTTGCACTAGATTTTAGTGGATTTCTATGTCGCCACCTGCTAATGGTCCGGACTTGGAATAACCCGTTCCGAGGGTTATCGAGAAGTGGTCCGGTCCCGGGACTGGGGAATCATTGTCCTGGACGCTGATCACGTAGCTTGTCTCTAAGCCGTTCGCCGTGCCAGTTCCCTTGAACGTGACTGTGTTACCGCTGAAATTGACCGAGGTTATCAACGCGGTGCGGAAGGACATGTTGATCGATTGGTCCACGAAAGCCGTCTTGCCCCTGACCCGACCGGAGGGGTCGACTGTTAGCTCAATACTGAAAATTCCATGGTCCTGTTGCGGATCGACATAGATGTACCCGCCTCCTGTTACTTTGCAGGTTGTTCCGAGTGGGCAGTTGGTGGGGACGGTCGTTGTGCGCATGATATAGTCGAAGCTCCGTGCTGCGTCCGCATCGACGAGTAACGGGTCGCCTTTCACGAACGCCTTGGACAATGCCGTGACGCTGAACAAGGTGTCGCCGGTAATCGGATTCCCTATGTCCACGAGTGGGACGGTTACGGTGATCGTTCCCTTTGCCGTGTTGATCGATCCAGTCTCCGTTTTCTCGGCCGGGTAATGTATCACCTTACAGTTCTGCGGGGTGTTCGTGATGCAACCGTCGCCCATGACCCCTGATGGGCTCGCTGATAGTCCGGTTCCAGCGAAGAAGGATGTTATCCCCGCTGCTGTCACGTTCGCCCCGGCATAGAATATTCTGTAGCTCTCCTCGCCGCCGTCGCCGGTCGAGAGGAATTGCCACCTTGTCAACCACAATATCCCGTCCGTCCCGGCAGGTGGTAGGAGTGAGGCGAGGCTAGAAACCTGCATCGTTATGGTCAAGTGTGAAATGTCGGGTTGGGACAGTTTGACGGAGAGTATGTCCAGCGCGGGCTGATTGGACCCGGGACCAGTGAGTGAAAAGTGAGGGACCTGTGCGTCCCCAGCAGGGTCAGTAGCCCCAGTGGCAGTGTTGGACGATCCCTTCAGTGTCGTCCCGAAAGCTGTTGGTCCCGCATTCTGGGTAAGTTCGTACAGGGCTGCGCCGTGATGTTGGTTTGTGAGATCGTTATACATGATGTGGGCGGCTCCGTTCTTGTCAAGCGCGAGAGAGAAGAAATCGGCGAGACTCCGGTCTCCTCCCGAGATTGAGCAACCCAACCCTCCGGTGCATAATTGCCCGTAGTCGGTCGGGTGCTCGCTCGCCTGCGACATGTATACTGTGGGTGTTGCTGACAATGCGTTCTGCACTTGGACGAAGTAGGTGAACCATTTCACCGTGGCTGCGGCTTGGCGGTTGTTGAACCAAGACGGGAAGTTGTTCGGATCGCCTCTTACAGCGGTTGCATAGAAGACAATATCGACGGTTCCATTCGCTCCCGCAGCAGCCCATGGCATGACGTTCGTGTTGGCCGGGTTTCCGTTTACCTGCAAGGGTGGTGACCAGTTGTTGCCGGCGTTCTTGGAGACTGTGACGTAGACGTTGTTATTGTTCGAGTCGACCCACGCGACATAGACATTCCCCGCACGGTCAGTAGTCAACGAGGAGAACAGGTGGCCCACAGCTCCGCCCGGACTCGTCGGCGTCGCGACATTGGTGAAATGTAATCCAGTCCTCTGTCCATTTGACACGTGTGCCGCCGCAATCGATACGCGGTTCCCTGCAACGCATGGAAGATAGAGCATTCTCATAACCGGGTCGAAGGTTAATCGGCCACACGGCGCTCCGCTGCCGACAAATTCTGTGTCCGCAGCGTTCTGGAACATCAAACCACCATTAAGGTCAGTCGGTCCGCTCGAGCCGGGTGATGATAGGATCTGCGAACCGAACGGTACCTGCCTGTATGTGAAGAACAGCGTATTGTCCGAGGCAGATGATGATATTCCGTTGTCGATTGCCAGCCACTGCCTATCGTCTACAGGAGTTGCGGATGCGAAATTGTTTGTTCTCCAATTGTGTCCTCCATCGTTTGAGACGGCGACAAGTATGGAGGCTAGACCTTCAAGGTCGGCGAAGTACAGGTTCCCCTGATCGTCGGTTATCACGTCAGAATCACCTCCTCCAGCTGGAGAAATGTTCGGGCGTAAGTCCAGTGATGATATGAGGTTGAACGTCTGTCCGCCATCAGTCGATTTAGAAAGGAAGCTTTGACCTGTAGAGAATCCCCATGGCCCGGTTGAATACACATTCCCCGCCTGGTCAATGTGAGCTAATGGCTCTCCCTGTGTGCGCTGGGCGTCCACTACTGTCGCAGGTCCGAAGCCTATGCCTCCTGTCGGGAAGGATGGGTTCTGTACTGGAGGCGTGTTGGAAATGACGAGGTTTGCAAACCCGGAGTATGCCGAGGCGAGGACAAGGAATGGAACAGTTCGGATCTCGTATGTTCCTGGAGTTGGACTCTGTATCATGACCTGTTCCTGAGTCTCTCCACCACCTGCTGTGGACGATCCGACAAGTTGTCCATCCGTGGTCCGGTAGACGTAAAGATCAAAGTCGTTACTCCCGTCTGCCCATGTAATTGTAATGTTGGCAGATCCTGTGTGTGTCAGCCAAAAATCGGGCGCTAGGTCGATATTGAGGAGGAAGTGGTCGCATTGAAGGTTATTGGGGTCCAAGTTTGGTGGGCACTGCGAAGGATCTGCGTTAACTCCTGCGGCGAAGAATTGCCCCTGCCATGTCAGACTGGACGGTGATGTGGATATCGTTCCCCCGGAGGGTGTTGCCGCGCGGGTCGGATGACTCGCTATGCCGATCACGCTTGAGAATATTGCGACTAGCAGAATGATGATCTTGATTGGTCTGACGTAGCGTTTCCTGTTGAAAGCGACTGACAAGGAGGTTCGGATAGTCGAAGCTACAGTCTAGGAAGAAAAGGAATATTCCGCAAACAAATATTTCTAGAAAGTCGATAATTTCGGATTTCGATATATTGCGGACATCGCTTTCTTTCTCTCGCGGGCCGAGATTAAAAGGAGTTAGAGGCGAGCGCTAACGGAGGGTTCGTTCGTCATCGGTTGTCGTGTAGATGTGCCTGGCAATCCAGACCCCGCCGAGGAAGAGCAGTAGACCGCCGGACACCCAGATGATCGGTTGATAGTAGAACAGGGGGTCAGACGAGAGTACGATGCCAACCGCAAGGAGGAGTCCTGGCGACTTTGGTAGATTATTTGAACGCCATATTGCGGCGCCGAGCAGAATGGCTCCAAGAACAAGGAGGAAGACCGCTGTCGCGCCAAAAACTAGGGCGGTGGGGTTTGTGATCGATGTAGATTCTGAAATGGCGCTGACTGCTGTTTTGTCACCGCTAAGAAAGCGTCTTCCCAAGACGGGGGCCGTGAAGCCGTAGATTCCTATGAACGGTAAGAAGAACACTGTACCTACGAGAATTAGCAGGAAGCCTGCGAATGCCCGACGGTCCACGGGAGTCCTAGCCAAGAACAGGTAGAGGGCCAGAATGCCGATCAATAGCAGGCCTGCGGATGGGATGCCGAGCACATTGCTCAGGCCGATATTGGAGGATGCGCGTGCAAACCCTTCCGGGTCGACCGTGGGATCGATCCCTATTCCAGGGATTAGAGCTGCGATTGTAGAAAGTAGTCCTGACAGTGGAAGAGCCCATATCCCCAATCGAACTCTGTCCTTCATTGCCTTTTTACCAGAGCCTCTAGATAAGGAACCGGATCCTGTCTCTCATACTGATGTGATTAGTCAGTCCTGAAGATGCACTCAAGGCGATCTTCATCAGCCCTGGGTCAGCGCC
>VBBA01000068.1 GCA_005888675.1 Candidatus Bathyarchaeota archaeon
ATGCTGAACCTCTCTCTGAAAAATTTCTGAATTTTACCTAAAATAACGTGCTTTTCCTAACGGACGATGAAGAGAATCAATGAATTAGATTGAGCTCTCGCTGTAGGGGTCCCAACTAGTACCTCCAATCTTGGCGAGCAGAGTATCGGTTTCGAATTCGCAAAGCTAGACGAGGTGGGGATGGGGCTGTAAGTATTCGGAAAGTCTCTTTCACGTCTTGAAACCTCACAATCTACCCCCCCTTTTTACAACTTTATTTTCTTAAGCGCCTCAAAATGGATGAGATCATGCGAAATTCGTTCATTATGCTGGGAAAAGCATTTTGCGGAAACAGGTTTATTCATTTAAACATAGCGGAAATTCACGAGGGAGACATCGGGGGCCAGAAAAAGCATGTTCCGAATGACGATCAGGGCATGAAATGAGCGATTTTACCCTTGAGTGTGGATCGCAGCGCAAAAATTCTAAAGAGAACAGCGGGGTCTTCTCCATTTGGACCGATGTTTCGACGGTTTTGCGAAGAAAGGGTAAGGTTCAACTCGATAATAGGCGGTGGATGTTCTGGGTTTCTAATCTCGATCCGGTCTGGGCCTGTTGCCAAGAATACTGTCAATTTTTTCCAAGAGACTTGAGTCGATTTTCCCCGCAACCTCCGCTGCCTTCATGTTCTCGTTGACCTGTTCCGGACGACTTGCCCCAGTGATAACAGTACTCACATTTGGATTCTTCAAGCACCAAGCCAAAGCCAACTGAGCCATCGTGCAGCCCAGCTCTTTGGTCAAAGGCTCAAGCTGCTTTGCCTTCGCAATATTCTGGGGCGTAACAACATTCTCCTTCAACCATTCGTATCCCTCCAGAGTTGCTCGCGACCCGGGTGGCACCCCTTTGTTGTACTTGCCACTCAAGAGTCCCGAGGCTAGTGGACTCCAGATTGTTGTTCCCAAACCGATCTCACGATACAAAGGCAAGTATTCCTTCTCCACTCTGTCACGATGAAGCATGTTATACTGTGGCTGCTCCATCTGAGGAGGCGTCAATCCGTGCTCCCGAGCGAGACCGTGAGCGCGCATAATATCGGCGGCGCTCCATTCTGAAGTGCCCCAGTAGAGTATCTTGCCATCATGGATCAGATCGTCCATCGCTCTGACCGTTTCCTCGATCGGTGTGTTCGGATCTGGACGGTGGCAGAAGAATAAATCGAGGTAATCAACCTGTAATCGTTTCAACGAGTTACGACAGCCTTCGAAAACGTGTTTGTGGGAAAGCCCCTTGTCATTAGGTCCCTCGCCGCCCCAGAAGACCTTGCTGGAAACGACGATGCTCTCTCGACGCCATCCCAGCTTCTTAATCACATTCCCCATCACTCTCTCCGCGTTTCCATCCGCGTATGCTTCAGCATTGTCGAAGAAATTCACACCCGCGTCGTATGCTCTCGACATACACTTCACCGCAACCTCCTCCCCCACCTGGCCTCCGTAGGTTACCCATGCGCCTAGGGAGAGTTCGCTTAGCTTGAGACCAGAGCTTCCTAACCTGCGATAGTTCATTTGATGGACTGTCTAAGGCGAGAGATCCGAGTTATTAATTTTGCACCAACCCGTCGATCGGACGCAGTATGGCTGATCATTGTTCGATGGTGTGTTGATTGAGGAGGATTTTATGATTAAGCAGGCAAGCATATCAGATTACAGGCCGCACTTAGCGAGTTATTCTGAAGTTTCTGAATTCGCCCTGATACTCCGACCATTGAACCTCCACATTCTTCACTCTCGCTAGAGGAGGTCCTGTATGACTAAACTTGATCAACTCAACTAGCTTCTCCTTTTCTCCCTCGGCCAAGATCTCAACTCGTCCATCAGGTCGATTCCTAGTCCAGCCTGTAAGGCCGAGCCTACGAGCCACGTCCACGATCTCTCTCCTGAAGAAGACGCCTTGAACCATGCCGCTGATGATTATGCTGGCCCGGGCGTCCAACGCAAGGTCCATTCTCCTGTGGAGAGCCGTTCCAGTCAGGAGCCCGTTATAGAACTTGTCAGTTGCTCATTACAACTAGACCGCGGGCGCTGGCACTGGGGCGTGTGCCAGTTGTCCAACCGGTGGAGTTGGCTGCGGCTTCGGAGGCGGAGGCTGACGCGAGACCTCTACAAGCTCACGAACCAGCGACTCAATCTTCAATCCATGAATGGCAGCGAAGGCCCCTAGGCTCATGTAAATGTCCCCGGCCTCGTCTACGTCCAGGTTCAGCCCATGTTTGAACAAGGTTTCTCGAGTCCATGGGAAGACAACTATTAGGTCGCCGATTATGGTCTCTCCCTCGATACGGTCGACAGTCACCTTGAACCCAGTTCCTTCCCTTCGAATAGCCTCCTTCACCTGAGATGCAGCCTGGATCAGTAGCTTAGGAGGCAGTGGCACACTTTTGGCAGGGAGAACCGGTTTTGGAGCCTGCTTCTTAACCTCCGCATAACTCTTCGTCATCTTCTTGAGAGTCTTCCTCCCGGCGGGTTTCTTCTCAGCCTTTTTCGTTTTCTTGGATAATACCATATGATCGACCCTCGAACTCGACTCTACTGACCTACATAGTGTGCTCCGGGCTTTTCAAGGCTTCTGCTGGAAGCACCTAGGTGAACTGCAGACCATATTGCGCGGCGTTACCTTGCTATTTGTGTTGTGGCTCTACAGTCCATGCTATAGGAAGACCTTGAGTCAACTGTTCCACTTGTCGGACAGCTTTTTGCCTCAACTCTGCCGTGATGTTTTCGAATACCGGGCTAGAGTATTCTTCTATCCGGCCCTGGTCGGATAGACGTGCGATCTCAGGGTCTAGAGGTACTCCGCCGAGATAGGGAATGTCTAATTGGGCGGCCAGTCTTGATCCGTTTGACTGGCCAAAGATCTCCACTTTCTCTCCACAGCCTGGGCATTGGAAGTAGCTCATATTCTCGACCAAACCCATTATCGGCGCCTCCATCTTCTTGGCCATATTCACCGCCTTCGCGACTATCATAGCCGCAAGATCCTGAGGCGAAGAGACCACAATGACACCGTCCACGGGAAGCGACTGGAAAACTGTCAAGGGACTGTCCGAGGTCCCGGGCGGTAGATCGACGAGAAGATAGTGAACGTCTCCCCAGTCGACATCCCAGTACAATTGTCTGATGACGCTGTTGACTATCGGACCACGCCAGATTACCGGCATCGTTGGATCATCGAGGACAAGGTTGATCGACATCACTTTGATTCCAGTTTTCGATTTGGCGGGAACGATCAATCCATTCGGTGCTTTGTACGGTTTTCCGCTTAGTCCGAAGACCTTCGCTATACTTGGCCCGGTCAGATCAGCATCTAACACGCCTACCTCGTAGCCTTTCCTTCTAAGCTCCGTGGCCAACATACTTGTAACGAATGATTTTCCAACTCCACCCTTTCCGGAAACTATCGCAATGATGTTTCGGATGCCACGTTTCCCGAGCTTGTTGATTCCGGGACCAGCGGTGGATGTGTTCTGTCCCGATTGAGAGATTTGAGAGTTGGTTCCTCTTGCTGTAAGTTTCACTCTAAGCTCTTCAAGCTCTTTCTTAGACATCGCCGTTGTTTCAACATTGACAGACTTTACACCGTCGAGCTTTCCAACGGCCTTCTCCACATCAGCCTGCAGAGTCTTCGCCATAGGGCAATGCTGCACTGTCAGAGCAATTTTTACCTGTACTATCCCGTCTTCATTGATGCCAATGTCTCTGACCATGTTCAAGTCTACAATGCTGATCCCTATCTCGGGGTCCAGCACTCCTCTTAGCTGCTCTAGTATGGCGGCTTTGTCAAGCATCTGTTGGTCAGTCTCTACGATGCACTAGAGTTCCGGTACTCGGTATTTACACCCTTTCTGAATGCAGTTTGGGAGCCAATCCATAAGTAGCCATTTTCCAATCCCCCTCTCCCTAGATGGAATAGGTCTCGTTTGATTGCTGGTTCTGTTGATTACCTCTAACTAAGTAAACTCTCTGGAGTCTCGGAATAGTGTCTGTGAGCGATAAGACGAGAAGGGCTTTGAAGGATTTCGGCCTCACTGACTATGAGGTGAAAACATATGTTGCATTGGTCGAGGCCGGTCCCATGCCAGCTAGTGAGTTGAGTACTCACGCAGGAGTTCCATACTCGAAGATTTACGAGATAATCGGAAACCTCGAACGGAAGGGCTGGGTCGAGACGGAACAAGGAAGACCAAGTAAATATTATCCAAAGGCGCCCACGATGGCTCTTGAGTCATCTAAAATTCGGATCGAG
>VBBA01000069.1 GCA_005888675.1 Candidatus Bathyarchaeota archaeon
GGAAGCGCACACGTACAAAAGTGGTCACGCAAGTGCTAAATAGAGCATAGGTGTCTAACTCCTTCGGTAAGGAAGAGACAGTTATGGGGTATCGACTTTGGACAATTTGCAATAATCCGGTCACCGTCGAGTTTTCCGACAACACATGTTGAATTGGGCGCTAACGGTTTCTGCAGAGCCTCACCTTGACGATTACCGAAGGTGATGAAGGATGGCAATGATCCGAGAGATCATTCCAGTTCTCCAGGAAAACAATGATCTGGGCCTGGATCAGGCGAGGGTGGCGATGAGGGAGATAATGTCGGGGGAAGCTACCCCGGCCCAGACGGCCGCATTCCTGGTCGGATTGAAGATGAAAGGAGAGACTGTTGAAGAAGTCACCGCGATGGCTGAGGTGATGCGTGACTCTAGTCGCAGAATCAGCCCGAAAGTGAACGGGTATCTATTGGACACTTGCGGGACCGGCGGGGACGGGGCGGGGACGTTCAACGTTAGCACGACCAGTGCCCTGGTAATTGCAGGTTCGGGGATGGCGGTTGCTAAACATGGTAATCGATCGTTCACTAGCCGCTGTGGCAGTGCGGACGTGTTGGAATCATTGGGGTTGAACCTAGAAATGTCTCCAGAAACAGTCGAGCTCTCGATCGAAACACTTGGGTTCGGCTTCATGTATGCGCCGGTCTTTCATCCTGCCATGGCTCGTGTTGCGCCTGTGCGTAGAGAGATCGGGGTCCGGACTGTCTTCAACATTTTGGGTCCATTGACAAATCCTGCTGGTGCAAGTGCGCAGCTTCTCGGGGTCTATGATCCATGCCTTATGGATCTGATGTGTCTAGCGGCTAGGAACCTGGGTTGTCGTTCAGTGATGACGGTGCATGCTATCGATGGAATTGATGAGATCTCGGTTACTGGAAAAACGTTGGTTACCCGATTGAATGGGTATGGGATCAAGAGAGAGGAAGAGGTGAATCCGGAAGATGTAGGTTTGAAACGCGCAAGAATGGAGGATATCTCAGGCTCAGTGCCAGAGGAGAATGCGAGACTGACCGCCCGGATCCTTTCCGGGAAGACTTCAAGAGAGGACGCTCGCACCCAGATGGTCCTGCTGAATGCGGCAGCCGGGCTTGTTCTCTGTGAGAAGGCGGTCGACTTGAGGGACGGGATCGAGCTAGCAAGAGGGACACTTGAAGATGGAAGAGCGTTCGAGTTGCTTCGCAACGTCATACGTCTCTCAAAGGGCAGCGTAGAGCGATTGAATCGAATTGCGTGAGAGTGAATATGGCGGATCATCTACTGATGCTTGCAAGAGAGGCGAAGTGGAGAGTCAAAAACGGATACTATGAAAACCCACCGCGCGTCTACCATCCAAAAAGAAGCCTGCGAATCGCTGTAAGAGATTGCAATAGGAAAAATCCAGTAATCGCAGAGATCAAATATGCTTCTCCGTCTGAAGGGCAAATTCGTTCGTTCGATTGTCCGACCAGGATAGCTGAGGAAATGCTCAACGGTGGAGCATGCGCCCTCTCCGTTTTGACTGCGCCTGATTCCTTTCAAGGAACGCTCGTTAACCTCTCCGATGTCGCTGTGCGAGTGGACGTGCCGGTGCTGATGAAGGACATCATCGTGTCTCCAGACCAGATTCGAGCAGGCGCAAAGGCCGGAGCCGATGCTGTCGTGCTCATCGCGGAGTTGTTCGAGAGAGACCTTGCCACGACTACAATGTCAGAGATGACTAGCGAGGCGAAAAAGTTCGGACTTGAGGTTCTCGCTGAAGCATGTTCGGCTGAGAATTTTATAGGGCTTAAGAAGCTGGAACCCGATCTTTACGGGATCAACAACCGCGACCTTTCAAGCCTCAGGGTCAACCTTGAGACTACGGAGGAAATCCTTTCTAGAAAAGATGGGCCGGGTGGTTTGATCGTCGCAGAAAGCGGGATTGAAACGTCCGCAGATGTTAGACGGTTGCGTGCAGCTGGGGCGGATGCTTTCCTAGTTGGGACCGCGATCATGAAAGCGGAGAACGTGAAGGAAAAAGTGCGGGAGCTGGTAGAGGCTTGAAAGATCGGGGAACGAAGTTGGGACAGCGTCCAGTCGGCAAGTTCGGAAGGTTTGGTGGACGTTACGTCCCGGAAACCCTGATGGAGCCGCTTGGACAACTGGAGGCCGCGTATCATCACTACTCGCACAACTTAGGATTCAGGAAAGAGCTACGGGATCTCCTCGCCTACTATGCTGGTCGGCCGACGCCTCTCTACTTTGCTAGTAATCTAACTCGTAGGCTCGGTGGGGCGAAGATATACTTGAAGCGTGAGGATCTTCTGCATGGCGGAGCGCACAAGATCAACAACACGCTAGGACAGGCGTTGTTGGCCAAGAAAATGGGCAAGACGAGGGTGATTGCCGAGACCGGGGCAGGGCAGCACGGAGTGGCTACCGCAATGGCTTGCGCCGTCCTGGGTTTGAAGGCTGAGGTGTACATGGGTAGCGAGGACATGGAGAGACAACGGTTGAACGTCTACCGGATGCGCATGCTTGGCGCAAAAGTGCACAAGGTTGAGTCTGGGTCTAAAACGTTGAAGGATTCGATCAATGAAGCACTACGCGACTGGGTCTCCAACATTGACGATACTTACTATCTCATTGGATCTGTCGTCGGGCCACACCCATACCCAACCATGGTCAGGGACTTCCAGTGCGTAATCGGGCGAGAGGCCCGGAGACAAGTATTGACTGTCGAAGGCAGACTTCCCAGCGCAATAGTCGCATGCGTTGGAGGAGGAAGCAATGCGATAGGGATATTCCATCCATTCCTCCATGACATGGAAGTCGAATTGTACGGGGTTGAGGCCGCTGGTAAGGGCATCGCGACTGGCCAACATGCCGCGAGCCTTGTTGCTGGACGGGAAGGAGTCTTGCATGGCATGTACACATACGTCTTGCAAGACCAGAATGGGCAGATTGAGACAACCGATAGCATTTCAGCAGGATTGGATTATTCCGCCGTTGGACCAGAGCACTCGCACCTGATGATGACTGGACGAACAAAGTATGCCGCGGTCACGGACGCT
Source organism: Candidatus Bathyarchaeota archaeon (assembly GCA_005888675.1). Taxonomy (GTDB): domain Archaea; phylum Thermoproteota; class Bathyarchaeia; order 40CM-2-53-6; family 40CM-2-53-6; genus BA-13. The sequence continues at coordinate 3,069 of VBBA01000069.1, forward strand.
GAGGCACTCGATGGCTTCAAACTATTGTCCGAGTCCGAGGGAATAATCCCCGCACTCGAGCCGTCCCATGCGATAAGCTACGCTTCCAAATTGGTGAAGCGGTACGGATCGAAGGATTCCGTGATTATCAACCTGTCAGGCCGAGGGGACAAGGACGTAGAGACAGTTGCCAAAGCACTCGACTACTAGTATAGCCTCGAAGTTTCAGAACTTAAAGTCCCATGATCAAGGAGCCTTGGTTGCCTATCTCACCGGTGGGGATCCGAAGCCGAAGATATTCCTCAACAATGTCGTCGCGTTGGCCGAGGGAGGAGCCGATATTATTGAGATAGGGATTCCCTTCTCTGATCCGATAGCAGACGGACCTGTCATCCAATCTTCTAGTCAAAGGTCGCTTGCTCACGGGACAACGCCTAGAATCGTATTGGAGGAGTGTCGGGAGATTTCTGGAATTTACCCGGAGATTCCCCTCGTGATACTTACCTACTACAACCCCGTCCTGGCGATAGGTCTCGATCATTTCATGCGAAAGGCTCGAGACTCAGGCGTTTCAGGCGTCGTGGTCCCAGACCTTCCCGTCGAAGAAAGCGGTGATTATAGAGCTGCTGCATTCAAGAATGGTGTTGACACGATTTTTCTCACTGCGCCTAACACTTCGGAGACGAGACTGGTCAAGATCATCCGTAACAGCACTGGATTTCTCTACCTAGTCTCCTTGTTCGGGGTCACGGGGCCCAGAGACTCATTGAGCGAGCTAGCAGTCTCTTCTGTGAAACATGTCAAGAATCTTTCCGGGAGACTGCCGATCGCTGCTGGTTTTGGGATATCCCGGCCTGAACATGTTTCCGCGCTGATGAAATCAGGAGCTGATGGAGCAATCGTTGGCAGTGCCCTAGTTAGATTGGTCAACGAGAATCTCGGCGATCCAGAAGAGACCGTGGAAGCCTTGAAGCGCAAGACAATGGATTTGAAAGCGGCGACTCGAAGAAATTCGTGAGACCCTCTACTGAGAGTTGCGTCTTAGAGTAATCTGAAATCTTCCTTGAC
>VBBA01000042.1 GCA_005888675.1 Candidatus Bathyarchaeota archaeon
ATGTCAGAGTTGGTTTGCTGAAGGTTACGGTAGCACAGTAGAGGTTGCTGGAGAGGGTGATGGAGCCGCTGTAACCGGTTAGGCTAGTGGCCTGGATTGTTATCTGCGCCGTCCGCCCTTCAGCAATGGTTAGGGAGGATGGTGAAGCGGTGAGGCTGAATCCTTTCACAGTGAACGTTACTTGGGTTTGGTGAGACAATGAACCGCTCGTCCCAGTCACCGTTACCGTGTAAGTGCCTGCAGGTCCGGAGCAACTCAGGTTGGCGGAGCCCGGAGCGGTCACAGGGTTGGGGCCGAAGGAACAGCCAAACCCATTTGCTGGCGAGACTGCCGCTGTCAGAGTCACTGACCCTGCGAAGCTAGCGAGCGAGCCGATGTTAATGGTCGTTGTTGCAAGCGTATTCATGAACGTGCTGACAGATGATTGTGTTGGGTTGATCGTGAAGTCTTGCGAGTTGAATGTCGCGGTCTGAGAGTGAGATGGTCCCCCAGTTACCCCAGCAGTAACCGTGACAGAGTATTGGTTGGTTGGCCCGGAGCATGATAGGGTTGATGCTGCCCCAGTGACGCTCGACGTCAAGGTGACAGAGGGTGGGTTGAAGCTGGTGCAGACGAGCCCTGATGGGACATTATCGGTAAAGCTTATGGTGCCTGTGAAACCGAAGAGGGCACCGACCGCTACCGTCCAGCTTCCAGAGGTCCCGGTGTTGACGTTAAGCGGGTTCGGCGTCACAGTTAGACTGAAGTCCGATATGCTCAGGGTAAAGACCGATGACCAACCGCCCACGTTCCCGGCAAGGTCTACTGCTTGGACTCTCCAATAGTAAGTGTTTGGCGAAAGGGTCAGGGAGTATGAAGTGCCCGTAATCGTTCTGGTAATGAGGCTCGCCGAGTTGAATGCCGATGAAGTGTCCACCTGCAAGGTGTAGCTGGACACCCCGAAATTGTCGGTTGCGGCACTCCAGCTTAATGTCTGAGATTGTGAGGTGGAGATTGTCCCTGTGGCGGGGGATTGCAGCACAGGCGTCGAGGGAGGTGTTACGTCGACCGTGAATTGCAGGACCGTAGACCAAGGCCCGTTATTGCCGACGTTGTCGATGGCTTTAACCCTCCAATACCACAGCCCCTCAGCTAGCGCGTTCGTCTGGACGCTTGTCCCCGGGATCTGATTAGACTGGTAAGAGCTGAAGCTTGCGGAAGTCGAAACTTCGATAAAGTAAGAGTTTACTCCGCTGGGTGTGGGACCAGGGTCTGTTGAAGGATTCCAGGAGAGAGTTGGTCTATTATTGTTCGTGTAGACATTGTTCGCGGGAGAAGTCAATACAGGAGCGGTTGGTGGCGTGGTATCCACATAGAAGTTGTATGTGCTCGACCATGGACTTGTTTGGCCGAGATAGTCATTGTCATTAACGCGCCAGAAGTACCGGGCATCCGTGAAGGTCGTGGCTGTTGGCGTATAGCAGTCAATAGCTGCCCCCACCTCGGGAACAGTTTTTGAGGCAACTATATTGGAGAAGCCCGAGTCGCTGGCGATCTGAACGTTGTACTGAGTGATGATACCAATGTCACTAACACCGTTCCAGCATACCGTTGGATGGATCGAGCCCGTGTAGGCCCCGTTAGGAGTTCCAACTCCGGAAGCAATCGTCGGCGCTACAGGCGGTGTCTGATGTATCCACCCAACGTCGAGAATCCCCACATAGTATCCAGTTGTACCAAAGTCGACCGTCGCATACGATCTGTCAAGAGCCGAATTAGCCAGGGTCGTTATTTGTATCTCGATTGGACCACTGTTTGAGAAAATGCTCGAGTCAAGATAGAATCTCTTGTAGATGCCGTTTATCGGCCCATTGACATCGAGCGGCTGATCACAACTACTAGTGTTTGGGCATAAGACAGACAGCACGTCATTGTTATAGGGCGGAACAGCCGGTGGAGGCGTATTGGCATACCACTCCCACATGAAACAATTCGTAGCCCAATATTGACACGGGACTCCAGTCCTCTGCGCTGCTACTCTTATCAGAGCGTTTGCTCCACCGGCAAAAGCAATGTGTCCGTGAAGAACCACGTCGAAAAATATCTTGTCGCCCGATGCACAGCACCCGGACCAAATGTTCGGATTATCCGTCGTGCGCCAAGAGACTGAGAACGCTGTTCCCTCGGTGTTCCCATTGTTGCCGCTCTCGGAGGCGTTTATGATTGCTCCCAGCCCCCCGTTTAGAACACGGGCATTGGTAACGCTGAGGCATGATGAGAAGAGGGAGAAGTATTGACACGTACCGTTCGTCTGGCCCACGCCGACATAAGGAAAAGGCGCCCCGCCACTATTCCCCGTGCTGGCATGAGCGGAGAAGATCTGGCTAACCGACATTAGCGCGAGCATCAAGATAATTCCTGCTAAGCGGATTGACCGCATCCTCCGAGGCCTTAGGGAAAAGATGGTACCAACTAGGCTTCGTCTTTCGGACACGAACGGTTGCGCGGAAGAGTCTAGGTTAGCGGACCTTCGAGAGAAAACCTTCGGCCACAAACTCGATCTCGGGCCGTATAGAATCGAGGATTCGCTATAAGGAGCCCAGAAACTTGGATCTAGAACAGAATTCTAGAACACTGTTCTAGAACCGAATTGCATCTTGTAAGAAATAGTAAAACCAGGCACTAATTGAGCGGGATCATATGGACGGAATTGAGTCCATCCTACGAGTACTCGAGGATGGACACTGGCATCCAATCAGTGATCTAGCCTCTCGTATAGGACGAAGTACCACCATAACTGAGCAAATTGTGGAATTCCTATCCGAGCACGGCCTGCTCAATTACCGGAGCTCAGAGAGAATGGTGAGACTGGACCCTGAATTCTTGTCTCTGATGAACCAGACCTAACATACATGTCATCCAGCTCATGCTCTACCTCTCTCAGCAAGCGAAGCAGTCTCGCCCCACGCTCCGTCACCAAATATTTCGTTGATCCCCCAGAATCTACCACTCGGTTCAGTAATCCCTTGTCTAGTAGAAAGTGCACGTATCGCTCGGCCAGTTGATAACTCAGGTTAACCCGGAAGATGATCTGTGTTTTCGAAGCACCACCTACTGCCAGGGAGAGGACCTCGAATATCACCCGGGTCGAGTCTCTCCTCACCCTTTGGGTCAACGCCACGGGTAGGCACGACCTAGGGTCCAGCCTACTTACACTGCAAATATAGCGTTATTGGACGAATCCATGCAAATGGAAGAGAAGGTTAACGACACACGCGCCCCCTTCCTCACAAAAACTCGATCCAGCAGGCCCCCATTGGCCGCCGACTCTCTCCCCACCGCAAAATCTAGAAGGGTTAGA
>VBBA01000146.1 GCA_005888675.1 Candidatus Bathyarchaeota archaeon
GAGCAGAGCCTCAGCGAGCTTCTCTTCAACGCTCACTCCCGCGATTTCGTACAACTGCGCAACAATTTCAGCGGTGGAGGATGACGTGGAATCTATGATCTCCACTGATATGCGCCCTTTCATTTCTGGGTGTTCGTGATGATGATCCACGACCACCAACGGTATAGAGGATTCGATGATTTCTCTCGAAGCCTCAGCTCCTAGCTGGCCTAGGTTGTTAGTGTCGACGAGCACTGCCACCCCAATTTTGTTCAGCGGCTTCTTTTCAGGAATAGCTAACCCAAGGTTTCGAATCAGATATTTCGTGGGGGCGCTGATGCCACCAGGACTAGCAATACGGACTTCTGTTCCTGGGGCAATCTTCTCAATTAGAGACTTGAGGGCGAACGCTGAACACAGAGAGTCCGGATCCGCGTTCTGATGGCAGAATAATGTCAGAATCCTGCTGACTTTCGCAAGCTTTACGATTTCCCTGAGATGTTTCTCTTGGGGTATCTGTGTAGTGGTGCTTATCAGGACGGATTTTCTCGTCCCTGGTAGACTAGCTTCTTGTTGTTGTAGGTCCCTGTGGACGAAGACGTTCCTGAAGCTTCTCTTGTGATTCCTTGAGGCGTTCCTTAGTACGTTCCTCCTGCCGCCCAAGAACTGTGATTCTAGTCGCGAGCAGCTCCTTTCTCTCTTTCAGTTCCTTCAACAAGGCTTGTCGTTCAGACTTGAGAAGGAGGTTCCCAACACTCTTGTACACGGGAATCTCATCGGACAACTTCTCAAGTTCCGCCAGCGCCTTTTCCGTTTCCGAGGCTTCGATTTCTAGCTGTTGTTTCTGGCTGGCGACAGCTTGGAGTGTTTGTTGCAGCTGTTGCAGACGCAGTAATTGTTCCTGTAACTGTGGCGGAAGCTCGACTTCTTCACTCAACACTGGATTCCTTACTATTCTCGCTATTCTCGCTCTAGGCCCTTGTCGCCTTCCGTCTTATTAAAGCCTGATAGCCTCTGTACAGATGCCAAAGCTGCAGATATGAAGTGCACATAAGAATTCGCTGCTGCTCTTAGAGCGATAATGTCTGTAGCATCGATATTCAATTTCAAGGTCGATCTTATTGAGCTGATCTTGGTTCTTGATCTGAATCCTGCTCTTGCCATTGTCTCGGGCTGCAGAGAGTCTGCAAGGGCTCTAGCTAAACTCGGGTTCGAGACTGTAATCGCGATCTTGAGCGAAGCGGAGATCTTAGGGTCAGGCTTCTTCTGGTGTCGACGGGGGTTGGACGGATTCTGTCTCTGTCGCTGCTTCCGGCTGGACCTCAGCCTTCTTCTTCCTCGTCCTAGGCTTTCTCTGCTTGACAATAACGGATGGGGCTACAGTTGCTCCAGCTCTGAGGCTCTCTAGCTCGGTTGATAAGGTTGAAGGACTCATCTGTCCCCGCGTTGCTCGGGCTGCAATCTGACCTAGCTTAGTGCTAGGGATGTATGCTCCGCCTGCGAACTTGTAACCGCATTTCTTGCACAGCCATACACCCACGCTCCGACGTTTCACGGTTTTGAATCGACAACGAGGACATTCATGTTTCTGTCTTAGACCTGTAACAACATCAATGTACCGGCGCCTGACGAGGGTTCCGTATCTGGCGCCGAATCCACCGCCGAGGCCCGTCTTCCTAGCCATTAGATCTTTGCCGCTGCGAGGATCTTCGCTCTATTCTCTGCTGCACGTTCAACGGCTATGTGGACGATTTTCCTCAACTCTTCGGTTGTGAATCCCGACAAGCCGCCCTTTTGCATCGCGCATATCGACCCGGATTTTTCGATCGTAACGGTCAGTCGGGCGTTCATGACTTGCTCTTCTTCGAGGGAGGGATCTACGATTATGTTTCGGTCAACTTTTCCGAAGGTGACTGATACCGGGTAGTTGTTGATTGGTAATGGTCGGCGGTCAGGTTTGACGATTACCTCGTCGCCTTTTATCTCGTACTTGCCTATCTTCGCGTTTGCGAGGGCTGCCAGGGCTGCCATCGAGCCGGCGTCGATTAGGTTTCCGTCGTGGTCGAGGACGTAGACGTCCACGTAGACAACTTGCACCTTCTTACCTTTCTGAAGGCAGAGCGCTTTGAGGTCGATGGCCTTTGATTCTCTTATCCCTCGGTCTATTACTCTGGCTAGCTCTATCGCGTTCTCATCCGGTGGTCCAGGTTCGAAGGATGGGTGAGCCAGGGGGACAAGTTCCGCGTTTACTGTGAGTACCCCTTCCTCAGGTGTATCTGCAAACGGTTCGCCTGTCTCAACCTTTATTCCAACAAGCACCCTTGTTTTTCCTAGAAAGATTTGTGCTGATCCGTTGGCTTTCTCGATTACACCTGTTTGTATTGTGATCGGCCTGTAGCTGTCGTGTCCACGCTCGTCGATTCTATTGCCTTTTGCGATTAGATCCACCACTGTTTTCTGTTCGAGCTTTGCAACTGGTGGTAATTGTGGGGTCGCGGACATTTATGCGATGACCTCCGGCTCTTCTTTCTCTTCGGCCACTTCTCTGATTTGAGAGTACTTGTTTTTCAACGCCTCACGTTGCATAGTGTGGAGGGTCTTACATGCTTCTATTGCCATATTGAGCCCTTTTTCGAATTCAGGGAGGGTCAGGATTCCGTCCATTTGAAGTAACGTGACGAGATTTGAGTTTGGCATGTAGGCAACCGGTAGATCTGCTTCTCCCTGTTTGTCTTCGATATCTGACAAGTCAAGCGCGAGCTGACCTTGCACTTTCCCAACCGCACATGCGGCCACAAGCTCTCTCATCGGGATCCCAGCATCTGCGAGTGCGAGAGATGCGGCAGTGATTCCCGCGCATCTTGAGCCTCCATCAGATTGGAGAATCTCGACGAATAAATCGATGGTTGTTCTTGGGTAGAGATCTGTGAGGACCGTTGGTTCCAATGATTCTCTAATTACCTTGGAGAGTTCTAGTTCTCTTCGAGAGGGTGCAGGAGATTTTCTCTCGTCTACCGAAAATGGTGCCATGTGATATCGGCATCGTATCACGGCCCGATCCGGTAGGGCAATGTGTTTGGGGTGGGCCTCGCGAGGACCGTAGACAGCAGCTAGAATCTTGTTCTTTCCTTGCTCGATGTAGGCTGATCCGTTGGCCTTGTCTAAGATTCCTACTTCCAGTCTCACTGGTCTCAGCTGGTCTAGCCTCCGACCGTCTACTCTGAGGCCTTTCTCGTCCAGTAGTTTCTCAGGGTGCTTGTTTTGCAACTTCCTCTTCCATCCTAGGTGATTTGGCTATCATTTCTCTTATCCTGTCCGTTAAACCTCTCATGTGAGCCTCTCTCTCTATCATGTATATGGCTTCAACTGCAACTCGCTCGCCTTCAGGAGATCGTCCCCAGACGAGGACGATCCCGTTCTGGCCGACAGAGATCTGGCATCCTGTCTCGCGCTTTAGCATGCTGATCATCGACCCCTTCCGTCCAATTAGCCTTGGTATCTTTGCTGCTTGGATCTGGATTACTCTGCCAGAAGAAACCTTTCCGAGTCCAGGCCCTTTCGCGGTTAGTAGTGGGTCTCTGGTTCTGTCGAACGATAGTATTTGGGCCATTACCATGTCTCCAACATCGAACATTTCCGACAAGTCTCGTCTCCGCGGTCCTCGTGGACCCTCGGTCTCCGACGCTGGAAGCATTGCAACGTATGGTGCGAGAATATCGACGGTCCAGCCTGACAGCCCGATGTCCATGACCCGACCACCGACAATATCCCCGACATGTGGTATGTATCCCCCCTTCAACGGAACAACCGAAACCCTGTTGCCATCCACTTCTAACAGACCGACACATGCCGAATAGATCTGGTTTCCAATCTTGTACGAATTTTCTCCCAGCAAGTGGTCTCCCTCGGCCAGTAATTCGCCTGGGGCGACGACTTGTCTTGGTTCGGCTAACACTACCATTTCTCATGACACGCTCTGTTTAAGTCAAAACCTTTGTTTGGATTGTCCCTTGGGTAACCTTGCCTACTCGATCAATGAAGCCCCCGTACATTCCCGCGGGCATCTCGACGACAGCTACCAATGAACCGTCCGTCTGCCATTCTTCGCGGCTGACGTTTCCGTAACTTTTCAATACATTGAACGCTCGTGCGGCAAACTCTGGAAATACCTTGACTGCAATGCGCATCTGCTCCATCTTCAACGGGATTACCGGTCTAAGCTGGTCGATGATGTTCTTCGCCTGTTCTTCAGCACTCTTGAAAGGGTCAATCGAGATCCGTATCTGCTCCATGGCTTGTTCAATCCGCAACGGAGGATGAGGCGCTCCAGTCCTCGGGTCAATGGCATTTCGGACAATTATCGCGACTATCTGGCGTCTCTTGTCTTCGACTAGCTTCCGTCGCTGATCAGTAGTAAGTTGAAGTTCTCCACTTTTCATTATCTCCTCGGCGACCTTGATCGCATCGGCGCTGCCGAAGGCTTTCTGCAGTTTTTCTGTAGATGCTCTTGTGCCCTTTCCAGCGTCAGAGTAGATCTCCTCTATGAGTAGAACTTGGCTCAACGCGATCTGTTTTCCCAACTTGTATTCTAGTGCAGGCTCAGGCTTCACGAGTATCTCGAAATGATCGGGACCCTTTGCTAGTCTCGCGGTAGTGTACTTGTCACTCATTTGCTAGTCGGGGCCTTTCTGCCAGCATCCAGTCGCTTGATATACTTGTCAACTTCTTCCACCGGTAGTTTCCGGAATTTTCCAGACTCTCGATCTATGAGCGCGACTCGAATCTTTTGAGGCTCTGCTTTGCCCTCGAGCACTTTCGTCATACATTTTAGCCCAAGGGCTATCGAGTCGTCAAGCGACAGATCATCGCGATATTCTGCCTCAAGAATTTCGTTGGCCGCATCCCCGCCTGCGCCGATTGCCCAAGCTCGGTAGGCAAAGAATGCTCCACTTGGATCTGTCCAGAAGAGTCTACTCCCCTTCTTGTCAACACCCCCGAATAACATCGAGATACCGAAGGGACGAACTCCAGCGTGCTGCGTGTACAGTTGCTTGATCTCGCCTATTCGACGAGTCAGGATTTCTATGTCGATCGGCTCGTCATACATGAGCTTGTTGCTCTGAGCGTAAATCCTTGCTTGGTCTACAAGAATATGAGCGTCACAGCTGAGGCCGGCGACGGCGGTTCCGACGTGGTCGTCTATCTGGAATATTTTCCACATGAAGGACAAGTCTTGAAGCTTAGATGCTGATCTTTCTTCGGCCGCGAGTACAACTCCCTCTGGGCATGCGATTCCCAATACTGTCGCTCCTCTTTTGACAGTCTCGCTGGCGTATTCGACTTGGAATAGTCGACCGTCGGGGGAAAATACAGTTATGGCCCGATCGTAAGCCCCGGGCACTGCGAACATGGACAATTTTCTGTATACCTACCTTGGAATAGCCAGTGCGGACTTGGCGCTTACTAAAAACCTTTCCTGATTCCATTTCCTGTTGCTAGACTTGTTTTTTGGGGTCGGCCCGTCGCTGAGGATATCATCTTAACAATCAATCTGGGACTGGCTTCGTCATCCCCCAAAGTACTTTGGTGCGGATCGATATATTATTGTCCGGATGTCACTGGTGACAGGTAGGAAACTAGGACCCGAGCTCTTCTAGCTTCTTTGCGATAAGGTTCGTTATGTTCTTGTTGGGAATTCCTTGAAGGTCGAATGATATCTCTATTCTTATTGGTTCCGTCTGGCCAAGGATTATGTTACCGTTGACTGCTTCTTGTTTGTCGATTCTAATGTGCAAGCGACCTGACTCGTCTAGATAGCCTCTTAGGTTGTCGATCATCTCTGTTTGATCTACGAGAGATAGGCGCCTCCAGAAGTAGACTACGAAACCTTCCGCTCGGGATCTGTTTGAAATCGGTAGGCGTACGGTCTGGATCTCGTTTCCGTAGTGTCCGCTGGCTCTTCGTTTCTCTGGTCGCGCTTCTGCATCTGGACCTACCGCTTGCATAGCGAAAACGATCTTATCCGAATCTTCAGTCGCATGTACTATTGCGGACAATGTCACTTTTGCAATTCTTGGATTCATTTGATGAAGCCGTAATTGACGGGCATTTGACGTTAAATATTTGGCTCTATTGAGGGTGAGACAGCTATGACTGGCAGTCCAGAGAACGGGCGGTATAAGCAAGTTCTAGTTGTGCGATCAGACCTTAAGATGGGGAAAGGCAAGATCGCCGTTCAGTGCTCACATGCTGCGGTTTCAGCTTCTGAAGAAGCGCGAAAGTCGTCTCTTGACTGGTGGAGGACATGGATGCATGAAGGTCAATCGAAAGTAGCGGTTAAGGTGAGCGGGCTTTCACCAATATTAGATTTGGAAAGAAGATCTCGCGAGAATGGGCTACCATTCTATGTCGTTAGAGACATGGGTCTAACACAGGTTGAACCTGGGACGGTGACCTGCATCGGTATTGGTCCCGGTCCGGTTGTCAAGGTGGATTTGCTAACCGGGGACCTGCCCCTTCTTTAGTTTGGCTTGACCTATCTGATCTCTCTGCACTGGTGGACGTTGCCTTGTTCCCTCGAATCTTCGTCGTGCTTCGTTCACATGCTCCGAAAATTCGTACTCTGAGGTCTCCCTGAACGTTGATCCGATCTTCTGGTATAATTTTCGCAGGATGAGTCTCTCGACGACTCGCGCGGCCCCTCCAAGTGCGTTTTTCAATCCTGATTGGAAGTCTTCCAATCGATCAGGTATGTCCTTTCTGTCGAGGGACTGCATCGTTGACAGATACTGGTAGACCGCGTTTTTCGGCTCCTCGCCTAGAATCTGGAGGCTATCATCTATTGATTCTAGAAGGACTTCTCCGAACGGTTGCGTTTTGTTATCGCTCATGAGACTGGACTCCATGAAGGGGTGGTCTCGTCGTCAATTCTGGCTTCGGACTTGTCGCTTGGTTGTGAGCTACTCTGAAGTGATCTGATGCTTCTAAGGCCGTCTTGTCCGTATCGCAGGTTGTACCTGAAAAGCCCCCTTAATCCCTGAAGGATCATGTCGTCGATACAGCTATTATTGATTAGAACCAGAGCGGTCGATGAGCCTGATTCTGCCATTTCCATTATCGAAGAGAGGACTCCATATGACTTTTCGAAACCTTGAGACAGAATTAGGTCCGTGAATGCCTCTATGACGATGGCAACATGCCTACCCTTATGGGCTTGCACTACTTTGTCAACAGCGTCGATGAGAAGGGATGTGTCCCTATCCGGAAGAAGAACCTGTCCTTCTGTAGCTCTGGATGGTGTCGAGATCTTGGAGCTGAAGACGAAGAGTCGGATGTTCTGCCTCTGTTGGAGTTGCTTATACACAGGGCTTCCAAGGTTCGTGAAGACCGCGACAGGTTCGACGTTGGAAACAAACTCTCCAGCGAACTCTTTCACTACTTCTTCGTATCCCGAAACGGGATCGTATTCCAAAAGAATTCTTGTTCCAAGGAGGGATTGATGCCTTGTTCCTAATCTTTGTGAGAATACGTTTTGGTTCGCTGCGAGATCGACGATTGTAACGCTTGGGTCAAGCTTGGCGATGTCATCAAGGACATTCTTTCTGCCGGCGTCTATACTAAGTGTCCAGACTCTTGCCTGTGGAGATCGTCCTGTCTGATCGATGCGATGTCTTTCCTCCACGAAGCGTCTGCACTGTGCTACATCCAGATCTCCGAAGTCAATGAGTTCGCGTCTTGATTTCGAGACCTCCATGCTGGAGATTGCATCGAGGCCTGACGACTCGATCGGTCGTATGGTGACCTTCGACTCTCTTTGTTGGGCTTCCTGAGGATAGATTTCCTGAAGCAGTACCCTATAGAAAGGAACCTCGCTCTTTGTGACATAGCAAAATATCGGGTCGGTTGACTCAGCTCCAGTTTCAAGGAACTCCTCGACAATCCTACGCCGATCAGATTCCATGTTGTAGATCACGACTCCGCTCTTTGCCGCCCCGAAGTAGAAACCACGATCGGACTGTGACGGGGTCACTAACATTCTACTGAGAACGGTAGGCTCCCTAAGGGCGAATGCGATGAGAGCAAAGAGAGCTCCGTTAGCAAGCTGCGTGGAGCTCTGTACCGACGAATAGAGCTCGATGGGACTTGGGGGAACTAATGCTTGAACGAACGCTACAAGCCCAAAGAGTGCCCAAGATATGCTGATCGTTTTGATTGAGGTGGCGGCTTTGGGATCACGTGTGCCGAGCGATAGCCTGTAGAACGTTAGTACCGGCATGCAGAGGAAGGATACTAGTAGCAGAAAGTTTGCTACGAGAAGGGGCGGGTCGTACGTGTTGTAATTGAGTCCAAGAGCCAAGGCGGTCCATGCTGCAACGATACCTAAATACACGATAAATTGTGTTGGCGGTCGCATTATGAATTCTGAGAGACCTTTGAGTCCTGTGAGGCGACTGTTGACTTTCATCATATAACTGGCAAATCCTAGACTTGTCACTGTTACCGAAATCATCGCGAAGTAGAGGCGCGTCGACCTGTCTACCGGGCCTACATCAACCGCGGTATTTTGGATTAGCAATATTATGAAGGCTAGGTTCGCTAATGCTATGAAAAATCTGGAGCCAAGGAAATATGTGGACTTCAGGCGCGCCACAAAAAACAGAGCGAGGCTTGAGGTTGCTAGCGCTAGGGCATCTATGGCCAGAATATCTACATTCAAGGGCTGGAAGCCTCCTGTTTCCTCTCTATTGTGTTCTCGTCCTCTTTTTTCATCTCGTAAACGAGCCGGACAGTTTCGCTGTCTTCGTCCAACCTGAGATGAAAATGCGAGGAAGAACCGACCCCAACGAGCCGTGCAATGTCAACCGGGATAAGGAGGTAGAGGCTGTCACGAAGCTTGACAGGCTTTACCCGTAACGGCGTTATTCCCACTGCTCCCTTAGGCGTTTGCTTAGTAGCTGCAAAGTCTGGGGGTTCCCTTTGGGGCCTACGTAACCGATAGGCTTGGCGACTCGGTTACAGCGTAAGGTCAGTTGACGTTTCTTCTTCAGTATTGTCTTCGGCCAATCCTTCCCATCCGAATCTTTCCTTCAGCTGGTCCGCCGCATCTTCTGGACTGTTTGCCTCAATGATTGTCATTCTGTATAGCGTCGCAAGCCTCTTGGCCTTAGCGGTGAGACCGGGGATCGAGACAAGGAATGCCTGAGTTGGAGACACGTCGAAAATCTTAGCGTATAATGAAGCTACGGGTACTTCGTCAATTGGTTTATCCGAGAAGATCAAATCCAAGACAATTGTCTCGCTGCCTTTGGATCCCGTAATGTCGAATCTTTGTAGGGAACCAGATCTGCCCGCGATCTGTCCCGGGAGATCAGTCCTGAAGCCTAGATCTTCGAGAACTCGGGCGATTGGTTTTATGACAAGGAACACACGCTTGAACTCGTCCTCAGCGTCTAGGCTGAGACGGTACGTGTAGAGGTTAATGAATCCTGTATCTTTTATTGTAAACGCGTGCCCGCAATTTCTACACCTGTGAACAGGATTGGGCATGTCGGACCTTTTTCCACATTGATCGCATTGGAACCATGCCCCTAGCTTGTGATAATCAACCCCCGGCTCAACCAGTTCCTTGTTACACTTAGGGCATATGAGACCTCCTTCCACGAGAAAACTATCAATGCTGTCCACCGTCCCGCAAGCCACGTGCTCGAGAAGCGTTTTCCGTTCGATATCGATCGAGTTGCAGTTAGGACAGACGTAATCGTTGCTAACGTTAGCCGAGATACAACTGGGACAAACCAGAGCCTTTTCGTGAAATTTCCTCTTAAAAACGCCAGCCTCCCAAAGTTTTTCGACCAGTTCTTTCGCGTCCCTGGGATCCCCGTCTACCGACGGCTCAACGTCAGGATATCTTACCGTCATGTATAGATCGAAAATCGGGACGAGTTCGATGATCTCTCCTTTCACAAACTTGCTCAGAAGGATCTGGACGTTAGGGTCCTGATAGAGAGATAGACGATCCTTGGATGTCACTACTGAAGACGCCTTTTTCGCTTTTTCTCCTAACGGCCGACCCGGGTCGTTTCCTACTTCGAGGTGTGACCGTTGGTTCGGTCACCTGCAACCTTATTCAGGCGTTGTATCTTGTCTGTCGTCGATGGCGGTATCAGCATGATTATGATAGTGGTTACGGCCCGCTTTGATTTGCGAGTCGCTGATGGCCGCATCTTCTGCCAGTCCTGAGAACAATGGCAATCGAAGGACCCCGACAGGGATTCCAGGATTGGACAAATTGTTGAGCGGTGGTCTACCAAAGGGGAGGATCATACTCTTGACCGGAGGGCCGGGGACAGGGAAGACCATACTCTCGTCACAGTATCTCGTCAATGGAATCATGGACTATGATGAAAATGGTGTTTACGTGAGTTTAGACGAGAACAAGCAACATGTTTTCGAGGAAATGGTGGACTTCGGTTGGGATTTGCCCGAGCTTGAGCATCAAAAGCGGCTTATTTTTCTCGAGGCCAGCCCAATCAGGTATCTCCCAGCCGAAATCAAAGTCGGTAGATTGACGGTAGGTCGAAAGGAGTTCTCGATGGCAACTCTCGTCGAGATGATAAAGACTAGTGTTAAGGAGATCGATGCGAAAAGGATCGTTGTCGACCCTGTAACCACGCTGGTCTTTCAGTACGATGGCGTCGTAAATCAGAGGAATGCTCTTGTGGAATTGATCGAGGCGTTGGCGGATACTGGCGCTACTTGTATTATCACCACAGAGTTGAGACGGCCCGGTTTCGAAAGAAACGTCGACTACGAAGAGTATCTAGCTCATGGTGTCGTATTGCTCCAGCAATTACAGGTGGGGAAGTCCTTGTTGAGAGTCATCCAGATCGAGAAGATGCGAAAGACCCCCGTCGACAATCAGCCGAGACCATATCGGATAACAGATTCAGGCATTGAGGTTTTCCCGCGAGAGAGCGTCCTTTAGGACGCACACTCGCTTTAGCCTTGCAGCCCCTTGAACTAGTCGACCCGTATCTGCTTCGACTTTTGCCCGGGCCTTTTTCTCGTGAGCACGAGTTCAAGGACTCCATTCTTGTAACTGGCTCTTGACGTGTCTGGGTCGACCTCGACGGGTAAGTCGAGTTGCTTGAAGTATTTTCGGTTTGCATTCTCAACCTTTAGTGTCAATGATTTCCCGTTGCACTCGAGGTTGATGTCTGACTTCTCAACTCCGGGGAGTTCAGCAACGACCTTCACAACATCGTCTAGAACGATTGTGTCGACGAGAGGTTCCCTCTCCTCGCGAACATCAAGGCCAGCCTTCGGTATGCCGCCCGCTCCTTTTCGGAGTGATGGCTTGACGTTTCCGAACTCCCTGATTACAGGCTTTCCGTCGGGTCCAACACTGAAAGAGTAGCCGTAAACAAAAGGACCAATTTCCTTCTCGGTCCCGCCAGTCGGAAGTCTCTTTTCACGTATCATCTCCTTTGGAATCTCAAGATCCTTGAACATCTCTTCGAAACTCCGCTCGAATTCTTCCATCAAGTTGGGCATTGGATAGCGCCAGCGTCTTCTGAACCACTCTGGGAAGAAATCCTCGTCGCCGCTCAATCTTCACAAACGCCTCTAAGGTCGGCGTAGTTAGGACATTGTCCATTATAACTCTTAGACCGGCATAAGGATCGGATCGGCACGAAGCAGTTTCTCTGGCGAGGACCATCAACAACGCATAAACGATGCCTCACTCACAGGGTCAATATCTTGACCCGGGCTTCGATTGAAACAGGGAAGATTACACTGGAGGATTTCCACGACCACGTCGTAGGCCTGATCCGTGTCGAGAGGAAGCCTGACGAGGCGCTAGAGCTACTTAGTAGGCACTACCGGGTTGAGAAGCCTACTCTCAAGATGGGACTCCCAAAGGGGGAGAACTCAGCGTTGGGATGCTACGTTACTCGTGAGAAGACAATCTACATTTCGACCCAAGAGTATCTTTACGACCCTTACATAATAATACACGAATTCTATCATCACCTTCGGAGCGTCACAGGGAAGCATCGTGGCACAGAGAGGCATGCCAGAGACTTCGCACTTGACTTCTTGAAGAAGTCTGGCGCAGCTCCTACGGGGAGTAAGTATGAACTAGGTCCAGAGCGTGTTAGGTAGGTTTTTCTCCGTCTGGACCACGATTGGCGGGTGAGCCTTGAAAGTCTCCCCACAGTGGGGGCACCTTTGTGAGCCCCTCCACATCCTGTAAACCAATCGAAGCATAATGAACGCAAGCCCCGAGACTAAGACAGAGATCAACGCATTATCGGCGTTGATGATGAAGATGAAGTAGTGGACGTCTACCATCGCCAGCGTTGTCCTCCTTGATCTTTGTTGATGCGCCTGTGGAGGGTAGCGTGGGGAGAATTCTCTCTCATATGCAGTATAGTGCCGTAGCCGCTATAAACCTACCTAAGGAAGTACGAACCGCGTCTACTGTCCCTGAGCTTTCGCAGTTTGTGAAGGAGCCAAAACCTCGTCAGCATGGGTGATCTTGACTAATCCCTTCAACAGTAATCTATTAGTTATCTTTGCGCAGATGTCGCAGTCTTTGCCTGGACAGTAGCCCTTGAGAAAGTTCTCACACTTCCATCGGTAGTTCTCGATCTCGGCCGTTGACATGTCGAGAATTCCTTTAGCTCGATCGATCCTCGGGTGGAGCGAGAGCTAAAGCGTCGTGTAACTCTGGATGAGGGGTCCTGGGTTACCGGATCATAACCTGCTTTCGGGCCTTTGAGCGGCTTTCTAGGTCGCGATACGCCTCGCGCTGTATTATGTGCCTCATTATGTCGCTTGTCCCGCCACCTATCATCATGAACCGAGCATCTCTAAAATATCTCTCGACTGGCGTATCACGGGTGTATCCGATTCCTCCGTGGACCTGAAGGGCACTGTTCGCCACTTCAAAGGAAGCTTCTGTTGCATAGACCTTTGCGATAGCCCCCGCTTTTCGGATGCTCCGGCCCATATCCAACAATCTCCCGCTGTTCAGGATCAGCAAACGAGATGCTTCCAATTTGACTGCCATGTCGGCGATTCGGAAACTGATAGCCTGGAATTCACGTATTGGCCGGCCAAATTGTTCCCTCTTATTGGAATACTCAAGGGCCGCTTCGTAGGCAGCCCTTGCTATTCCCAGCATTTCAGCAGAAACCACAGGTCTCTCTCGATCGAGCTCGTCGAGAAGTATGTCGAATCCCTGATTCTTTCGGCCGACAAGGTTCTCTGGAGGAAGTTTGACGTTCCGAAAGCGTATGTGAGCGACATTAGCGCCCCTCATTCCGAGTAATGAGTAAGCTTTGACAACCTTGACGCCAGAGGATTCTCTGGGGACTAAGAAGGCACTCATTCCCCTTCGCCCCCCTTTCTTTCGGTCAGTAATAGCGAACAGAAAGTATTGGTCCGCTAATCCGCCGTTTGTTATGAACCTCTTCTCGCCATTTAGGACATAACTATCCCCTCTCTGAGCCACCGTTGTTCTTATTCCTGCCGCGTCGGATCCTGCGAGAGGCTCAGTAAGGGCAAGTGCTCCAATACTCTCTCCCGTTAGGACAGGTCTAAGGAAATCCTTCTTCTGTTGATTGTTCCCGAAATAGGCCAGGGGAGCAGCGTAAAGAGTCGTAGAGGCGGCTCTTGACATTTCTGTCGCTGCATTGGCGGCCGATATCTCCTCTGCCACTATTACTTCGGAAACCCATCCTAGTCCTTGGCCCCCGTCACTCTTGGAAAAAGGCGCGCCTAGTAGGTTCTCTCGGCCCATGTCTCGAATTAGTTCGCGCGGATACTTGCCTGCTTCAACCTCATTCGCTTGGGGAATTACGTGATCCTCGGCGAAGTTTCGGGCCTTGGTTTTGAAGGCTTCTTCATCTTTGGACAGAAAGAGGCTCATGGATTTGTCTCTGGGGAGAAGAGGCCTACTTTCAAATCTTATTCCTGACAGTAACAGGTTTCCTGAGAATATGGAGGAAAAGGATTGGGACGGAAAGTCCTAGGCAAACTGGGCCAAAGCTACTGGCTTGGGCTTTACGATTACCGCGTAGGCTTCCCTGAAGATTGGACGGTATGCGACACCGTACAGAATCAGGCCGTCCTTCCCTTCATAGTCCAGTCGTCTGATTACTCCTTCAAGCTTCATGCCGTTTCTTAGCTCCGTTTGTTTGCAATCGACCAGCAACACCTTGTTCTCCGTGAGAAGTTCATAGTTCGATGTCCATCTCTGCTTCAGTGGTAGCTTGGCAAAACTCTTCAATTTGGCAACACGTGGAAACTGTTTCTTGATCATGGGTCCAGGACAGTCGCTGGCGAGGCATTTCTCTCTAGCTGGATAGTATATTCTGTTGCAGCCTCCACAGAGGCTCAGGCTGAATCCATTGTTGGACAGTGGTTCTATATCGGCTATGATGCGCGGGATCTCGATCTTCTTCTTAATTCTAGAAAGCCTGGCCTTGATCAGGTCTTGGTAAGTATCGATCTTGATCTCTGTCTTGCGCTTGATGTAATCGTCAACTCCAACGACACGTCCCTTCTTCGCTTCTATTCCTTCTTGGACCTCAAACCAAGTCGCATTAGAGTATGCACCGGAGCCGTAAGAGACGGCCAGCACTCGATCGCCCGGCACGCTGCTATCCAATACGCTAGCCAATGATACCATAGTTGAGGCAGCGTAGGTGTTACCGGTGTGGAGAACGGTGAGCCATGGTTTGACCTTCCGGTCAATGTCTTCTTCAGTGAGCCGCATCCGGTCTGCAAGCGACGGATCGTCCACGAAGGGTATCTTGTCTTGAGTGAGCGCGTTGCATGTTTTCATCGGAAGGTAGCCTGAAGGCTGGTGGAATGTTATCGCATCAAAATCTCTCAGTGTTAACTCGTCATGTTTGCGAAACAAATTGGATATCGCTCCGATCACGTGCGACATGTACGCCTCAACCGTGGTCCGGCCGAAATGCTTGGGGAATGGAGATTCGTCCCGTCTCCAAAAGTCCATGAACAGACTTGAGTAGGGCGCGATATCCTCTATCGTCGCAACCAGATCGGTCTTGCCCAAAACGAGGGCAGCTGCTCCTGCGCCAGCTGAGTATTCCAGGGGATCACCTTTCTCGGCCTGCGCTACGTCGGCGCCTATCGCCAGGCCATACTTTATTCTGCCGCTCCGAATTTCTGCATCCACAAAGCCTACGCCCTGCATTCCGCTGTTGCATGCGCCTTCAAGATCGGCGATGAACACGTTCTCGCCGACGCCAATGAATGAAGCTACATGTCTTGCTATAGTTCCGACGGCGTAAGGTTTCGACTCGGACCCGACTGTCACGCTGCCGATCTCGTCCGGAGAAATGCCGGCCATACGGACTGCATTTTCAGCTGCTTCGGTCGCGATCGTGATTGTGTCCTCTGTGTGTCCCGCGAGACTCTTCTCGCGTAGCAGAAGACCGTTCCTAACTTTTTCGAGCACCTTCTCGAGTTCTTGGCCACGCTTTCTTTCTCTTTCTCGGACGATCTTGGCCGTTTCTATTCTTTCCCATGGAATGTAGACTCCGTAGCCTACAATTCCCACTCTTCCGTGGCTCATCTAGAAAACCGCCAGCTTACCTCTGTAGTCCTACCTTTAGAAAGTCCAATGTGAGTCCCAAGGCTATTTAAAATTAGCCGGAGGCTTTCACGGAATCCAGTCAAATGCATGCGAAATCCTGTCCTTCGCAATATTGGAACTCTTCACTGGAATGGGTGCTAGTCACTTCAACGGTTTCGCAACCGGTTTCGATGCTACTGAGTTACAGTCTGCTTTTGCGTTTCGGGCCACATCTTTCGTCCAGTGCGATTCGAAGGACGATGGACTGTGTTCTCCAGGGTGTCAAGGGCATCCCTTGTCACTGCTATAGTCGTGTGTGTGACCATTCTGTCCCTGGTGCCATCAAGCTCAGTCGCGCCTAAAAAACTGCCAGTTGGTTTACCACTTGCAGCGGTGAACGGTCCTCAGAGGACGATCGTCATCCTCGTCAAATTTGGTGACCAGCCAAACACAACAAAGCCCAGCCAGGTGGCTTCTACCCTGGCAACAATGAACAATTACTACTATGAGGACTCCTATGGAACCACGTCCTTCCAAACTTCCATCTCACCCAACGGGCCTGCCTGGTACGCGTTACCAAGCCCAATGAGTTACTACGGGACTGATACGGCCTCAGCGGACAACCAGCTCGTTGACGATGGTCTACGTGCTGCTCTCAACAACGGTGTGGATTTATCCCAGTTCAAATTTGCCACCTTGGTGCACGCTGGTAATGACGAAGCAATGACTCACGTTGCCTCAGACATTCACTCATTCACGATCCAAGGCTACATTTTTTCCACGGGCCCGCTAACCTCGATCAAGATTTCAACTTCGGTTGTATCGGAATCTGATCCAGTGGGAGTGTACGCCCATGAATCAGGTCACCTCCTCGGTCTTCCCGATCTATACGATGTGACGGGACGAATCGATCCTACGAACAATTTTCTGGGATATTGGGAAATAATGGCCCTCGGAGAATGGAACCCTAACAATGGACTACCATGTCCAGGGACCTCTCCTTGCCCAGGAACATACCCCGCCCTTCACTCCGCGTGGTCGAAATTGCAACTTGGATGGCTGGCTGGTGGACAAAGTTGCAGCACTACAACGTCTGGAATGTGCGCCGTTCAGTCGGGAACCGCTGCAAATATTACTTTACAGAATCTAGAACAGCCAACATCAGGAGTGCAGGCTGTGAAAATCCCGATTGCATTTAACAGAGATGGCACGATGACATACTATCTTCTGGAATTGAGGGCCAAACTTGGTACTTATGACCGTTATCTGCCGTTTCCCACAACTTACCCAGACGCAGGGGTTCTGATCTATGACGTCAATGAAAGTATTCCGGCGGGGCATGGAAGCATACGCTTGATTGATGCTCATCCCGGTGGTGGGCTCGATGATGCACCTTTCGGTCCCTGTTTCAGCCCTTGTGCAAGTGAGAACACCTTTGCAGATCAGCCTAACTATGTGAAGGTCATAATCACCAGTACGTCGCCAACGGCGTATTCAATTACGGTGGACCGAACTGCTGCACCGGCCTTGTTATTGCAGATCAATACAAGTCCGGGATCTACTGGAGTCATGGTTTCAATTGACGGTGTCAACAACACGTCCGACTCCACTGGTCAAGTTCGGATGCCAGTGAGGTACGGTCCTCATACAATCTACGTTCAATCTCGGATCCCATTGACAGTGGGATCGGCGACAGTGACGGTTGGTCTTGCCAACGCGTTCGCTTCTTGGGATGACGGAGCAACCACAAACCCACGGGGTGTGTCAGTGGTCAAAGATACTTTTCTCACCGCGATCTACCGTGTGACAGTGGAGCCATCCATTCCTACTGCCCTTGTCGCCTTTGGTATTTTCGGGGTCATTCTGACCGCGGTTTTGCTTCATCGTCACAGAAGCAGAAGAGGGAAAGCTAATTTGGTGATGTCGCAGGGACAAGTGATCTCTCCTGTGCCGAGCGTCATAACGATGCCTACAGGGTCGTCGCGTCCGATTCCTCAAAGAGACCTGGACAATGAGGGTCTACTCCCAGGGAACGATAGTTTTGCGAGACAATCCGTAGACCACACCGAGAGTGCCGATGGCCCCTAGGCTTAGTCCTAGCCAGTTTGCTGGCCCGTCGTGTGTCACGTACTCGCCAGTGATGTCGAGTTTGATCGAGATAGCATATGAGACTATCTTCTCCTGAGATGAGGGTGTGTTGTCGAGAACGAAGTAGTACGAGCCCGAAGTGTTCAGAGGGACCTCTATAGACGCGTTGGACACCGTTTTTTCGTACATGCAATCCGACGGCGGTTCAGCGCTGACGCATGAATTCTTATTCGCTTTGTTTGAAATTCGAATATCCAATTGAGACAAGCCTTCGCCGGACGTTGGCTTCACAGTCACGTTCACTATCATTCTTGGGTTTCCGCCCGCATCTAAAGTAACGTTGAGGGGTCGCGTCAGGACCACTCCGCCCGGAACGACCTCTTGTTTTGGCCCTGAAAGCTCTCTTGCTGAAATTGTCTGGGTGTTGTGAATGTTTGGAATGGAGGAGTAAATGACCAATCCCAGTGTCAACATCAATAGCCCGATGAAGGCGGGTAGCGGTCTCAAGTGCTTCTGGGTCACTTCTCTTCGATATCTTTCAGACCCTGAAGCTCCTTGATCCGGCTTAACCGTCGTCTCATTATGCTGTTTTCGAGCTCGCTTTGGAGGAGGCTGAAGATGTCGCGATGTATTCCAACGAACTCGGACCCTGTTGGGTTGCGTGGTCTGTCAATCTCGATGTCCACTATGCTCTTGATCTTTGCGGGTCTCGCTGTGAGGACTAGAATCCTATCGGCAAGTTCGATTGCTTCGGGGAGATTGTGAGTCACGAGGAGAAACGTCTTCTTGGTGCTTGCATGGATCTCTGCAACCTCTTCCCGCAAGGCTTCAGCGGTAAACTCGTCGATCGCGCTAAACGCCTCGTCCATCAGTACAACCTCCGGATCTACCGCTAATGCCCGGGCGATTCCGACTCGCTGTTTCATACCGCCCGACAACTGTTTCGGGTAAAGGTTTTCGCTTCCTTTGAGCCCCACCATTTCGATCAGATCGGCAGCAATAGTTGCCCGGTCCTTCCTTGACCGTCCTTGCGCTTCTAAGCCGAACTCGACATTCTCGACAACGGTTCGCCATGGAAAGAGTGCGAAGGTCTGAAAAACCATGCTGATCTTCGGGTGGGGCTGGTTGACGATAGTGCCTCTGAACTTGACTTGGCCAGAGGACGGCTTGTCGAGTCCTGCGATCATTCGCAATAACGTAGACTTACCACAGCCGCTCGGTCCAACGATGCATAGGAATTCGCCCTCGTCTATATGGAAGCTGATATTGTCGAGGGCCGTGAGGGTTTGAGGAGGGTCACTGTAGACCTTAGACACGTTGGAAAGCTCTACGTGCAACCCTGTCTAGGGTCTCCATCTTTTTATTCGTCTTTCTAGTCGGCCGAAGAAGGCTCGGTCCATCAACAAGGTGACGAATCCGACTGTCATTATTGCTGCGAGACCATAGGTTAGAGAATGCTGACCCCCCAAGGATGAACTAATGAAGCTTCCAATGCCTGCGACACTAGCGATCAATTCTACGGCGAGGAGTACGTTCCAAGCGAATTCGAAGGATAGTCGGAGTCCGGTGAGCATGCTTGGGAATATTGAAGGCATTATTATGTCGGTGAAGGTTTGGAGTTTGCCTGCCTTGAATATCGATGCGACGTGGAAATAGTCAGCAGGGATCTCAGTGACACCCTGCCGAATTGTGAAGTAAATCGGGAAGAAGGCGCTAAAGGCCGATATTGCAATGGCGGCTACATTGCCTGGGCCAACGACGCTAATGAGAAGGGTCAGGATCGCTAGATCGGGCAAAGCACCGACCAACATGATCACAGGAGTCAGAGCCTGATCCAGCTGACTTCTCAAGCCTACCAGGAGACCGAGTGGCAGTACTACCACGAGAGATAATGCGATCCCGAACGCGACGTTAACAAAGCTCTGACCGACTCGTGTAAGGAATGTGGGAGTCCCTCCAAGCTGGACAAAAGTGAGGACTACAGCATGGAGTGGTGGGAGTTTGTCTGGGGGAATCACCCCTAGGAGAGAGACGATTTCCCATAAACCGAATATGAGGGAGAAGGAGACAAGCCAAGTTGGAATATGTTTTCGGCCCTTCTGTCTAACTCTGTGAAACCCTCCTGAGCTAAGAAAAGGGAGTCTCACTTGTTACAACCTCCGGGAACAGCCGAAATCCCTCGTCAGAACTAATTAGGTTTGGAAGCCCAGGTGACGTTTGTACACGCTTACGATCGACGGGTTAGGAACATTGCCCGTTGTGCCCCTTACGGCAAAGCCGAAAGAAGGCCCGGGGCCCTCAGAGCCGTTTGACTAGTATCAGTCCAAAAAGTGCAGGTTTCATCAACCGGGCTGTCCCTGTGCAACACTGTGCAGCTGGCTGTGCATGAAGATCAGCTGCGAGTCAACTGCGCCAGGACCTTAGGTACTTCCGCTGGGAAGAAGTGAGCAGATCAATCTTACGGCCAAAAGCAGAAAGCCTTTCCTCAGCGACTCGGACATCGATCTCATCCGGAACCTTGAGGACCTTGTCCGGCAGTCTTCCGCCGTTCCGTTTTAGATAATCTGCCGAAAGCATCTGATCCGCAAAGCTCATGTCCATAACTTCAGCAGGATGCCCGTCCGCAGCGGCTAGGTTGACAAGCCTGCCCTCTGACAGAACATAGAGCCTCTTCCCTCCTGGAAGCACATACTCCGTGACCTCACTCCGTGCTTGCCTCTTCCTTATCGCGATCCTCTCCAGATCCTTCACGCTAACCTCCACATCGAAGTGTCCTACGTTGCATAGGATGGCCTTGTCGGACATCTTCATCATGTGGCGAGAGGTGATGATGTCAATATTCCCAGTTGCAGTTATGAAAAGGTCTCCAATCTTAGCCGCTTCATCCATTGGCATCACATCGTATCCTTCCATGAGAGCTTCCAGTGCCCGGACAGGATTGACCTCTGTCACTATCACTCTGGCGCCAAGTCCCTTCGCTCTCTCTGCCACCCCTCGTCCGACCCACCCATAGCCTGCAACGACGATGTTGCGACCCGCTATCAGAAGATTCGTTGCTCTCATTATCCCTTCAAGTCCGGATTGGCCAGTACCGTAACGACTGTCGAATAGGTACTTGGTGAGAGCATCATTTACCGCTATGATCGGAAAGTTGAGCCTCCCGTCACTTTCCATAGCCTTCAATCGCATGACTCCAGTTGTTGTCTCTTCGCAGGCGCCGATCACTTTTCGAGTGTACGCCTTTCCTCTCTGATGGGCAGCGATAGAGAGTTCAGCACCGTCGTCGATCAATATGTCTGGATCAGTGTCGAGGACTCTCTCGAGATTGGATCCGTGATCTTTCGCAGTTACTCCTCTCCAAGCATAAACGTAGACACCGGTTTCGGCTAGAGCGGCTGCAACATCGTCTTGAGTCGAAAGCGGGTTACTGCCGGTTATCGCAACGCGTTCGGCGCCGCTCCTTAGGAAATCCTCGGCGAGTACGGCAGTCTTTGCTTCCAAGTGGAGGCACATTCCGATTCGATGTCCTTTGAAGGTTTTCGACGCGGCGAATCGCTTCGCGATTCGGGCGAGGACTGGCATGTTGTCGCGTGCCCATTTCATTTTCACTCTGCCCGTAGCCGCGAGGCTCGGATCCTTGACTATGCTCAATGTCATTGCACGTGCTCGATCGAGTTCGACCTCGAACTGCCTTATCAGATCGATCCTGGCCTCCTGAACGTTGCTCCCACTGCGGAAAGGCTTTTCTAAGGCCAGAGTGCAGGTGCAATATGGGAGTTATACAGGGAGAAGGATTCCGGGCTAAGGCGAGTCAGACCGATCTCGCTGTAACTTTTCGAGATCTAATTTTGTTGCCAGGCTGGACGGAGGTTGAGCCGTCACAGGTGGAACTGTCTACCCAAGCAACACTCCATCACTCGATCAACATACCCTTCATCTCCAGTCCGATGGATACTGTGACCGAGAGCGACATGGCTATCGCCCTTGCCAGGCTCGGCGGATTAGGAGTACTTCACAGAAACTGCACGGCGGAGGAGGAAGTGGAGATGGCACGAAAAGTGAAACGGGCGGAATCCTTGATCATAAAGGACGTTATCACGATAAGCTCCGCGGAGACCGTCAGATATGCAACTGAACTAATGCAGAAGCACAACATTTCCGGACTGCCAGTTGTTGAGGGCGAGACCCTTGTTGGGATAGTTACGGGAAGAGACGTTAGGTTCGCGGACCCTGGACTTCTCGTCAAGGATGTTATGACGAAGAAGGTAGTAACTGCCCCGGAAGACACCAATATCGAAGGGGCGAAGGAGCTTCTTCACAAGCACAGAGTCGAGAAGCTTCCTTTGACCGACAAGCAAGGAAGGCTGAAAGGATTGATCACGATCAAAGACATGTTGTTGAGAGGACGCTTTCCAAACGCTGCCCGTGACGAAAACGGCCAGCTACTCCTCGGTGCCGCGGTCTCTCCCTTCGACCTCAAGAGAGCAAAGATGCTTGACGAAATTGTTGACATACTTGTAATTGACGTCTCACACTTCCACAATGCGAACGTATTCAACTCGACCAAGAAGCTGCTTGAAGAGGTCGAAGCAGATGTGATCGTTGGCAGCATCGGTACATACAAGGCTGCCGAGGATGCCCTAACGAAATTGGAAGGCATCGCAGGGTTCAGGGTAGGGATAGGCTCAGGCTCGATCTGCACGACAATGGAGTCGACGAAAGCAGGCTCTCCTACTGTTTACGCAACCGCACAGGTCGCAGACGCCGTCCAGACTTATGGATCGAAGGTTCCGATCATCTCCGATGGCGGAATAAGGGGCCCGGGCGACGCTGCTGTTGCCCTCTCTTTGGGCGCGTCTGCAGTGATGATCGGGAACCTATTCGCTAGATGCAGAGAGGCTCCTGGCACTTTGATCGCTATAGGTGGCCGATACTACAAGCAATACCGAGGAATGGGGAGTCCATCGGCCATGGCTAAGAGATTAGCAACGGATCGATATGGTGCTCCTTCAAAGGGACTGCCGGAAGGAGTCGAGGGTTGGGTTCCGTACAAAGGCGAAGTCAACGTCGTGATCCAAGAATTGACTGCCGGATTACAGGCTTCGATGGGCTATGCTGGTGCCCGAAAGGTGCCGGAGCTATGGGAGAAGGCAAGACTGGCCGCGATATCTCAATCCGGCTCTGAAGAAGCCAGACCTCACGACATCTTACTGCCATCAGAATCCCCCGAAAGGGTCTAGGGCTGAGACACGTCAAACTCGCGAATGAAAAAAAGTAGACTAAGACTCCTCTGGCCAGCCGGTAAGAGGAGGCAATCATGCACCAAGCACGGTCCATACGACGGGCCTTATTGTTCTGTATGCTTTGAGAAAGCAATGGGATCAGAATCTGAGTCAAAGCCAGATGTTTCTAACAAGAATTGAAATATCGCGAATAATCGCCCAGATTTTGGGATGCTACAAGTGGAGACAAGTTCTAGGTTGAAGGATGCGGTTGATTATTCGAAGGACTTTCAGATTCTGGAGAAGATGGAGTGGGCATTTTCCAAAAGGGACGTAAACCATTTCCGAAATGTATTGGAGAGTCGACCGAGCCTATTCTTGAGAGTGCACGCGGTGTGCATGCTAGCAGATTTAAAAGACGAAGGAGCAGTGTCACCATTAGCAAAGGTCCTGCGGGAGGATGCAAGTCCTCTTGTTAGGCATGAAGCTGCTTTCGTTCTGGGCCAGCTGGGATTTAAATCGGCAGTACCAGCATTGATCGAAGCCATGGAGCAGGACGACAGCGTCCTTGTTCGGCATGAGTCGGCCGTGGCGTTGGGGTCAATTGGGGACGAGCGGGCGAGGTCAGGGCTTCAGAAAGCGGCACAGGATTTGGACGAAGACGTCCGATACTCAGCTGAGATCGCCTTGGCAGACCTAGCGTTTCTCAAGCATCTTAGATCGCGAACCCAAAGGACCTGACCTCTCGTACCGGATATTCATACTTCAAAACACTCCCGCTTAGGAAAATCTAGCCTACCAATCGCATTTGTCGCAGAACTCGTTCACTTTGAGCCCTGATTGCCAATCGGAGCTCGCTTTTTCTGGCCTCCGATGTGCTCCTCGTGAATTTCCGCTATCTTCAAATGAATAAATCCGGTTCCGCAAAATGCTTTTCCTAGCATAATGAACGATTAGAGGCAGTTCCCTTCCAAAATAGGGCGCTTTAGAAAATAAAATTGTGAAAAAAAGGGGGGCTGATTCACTTGTCTTAAGACGTGAAAGAAGACTTTCGGAGTGCCTTCACCTGTACTCCACACAGCCTCGCGACGTGAAAGGGCTTTTTGGGAATACAAGCTCACGTGAATCGAAAGAGAGATTATAGTAAAGCAGACTCGCCAGAACCATCGAGTCCTCGAAGAACCCGTAAAGCTTCTTATTTTGTGGAACCTTTAGTCACCCGGAAAGTAAGTCGGAATTGACCGAACTAGTAATCTCTGAAACGGAGCATAAACAGCGTCTTCAAAAAATTCGCCGACAATTGAGTCAGCGTCGGCTGAAAGCACTATATCTAGTCGACCCAACAAGGATACTCTACGCGACTGGATTCAGCTACCTTCCAACAGAGCGGCCGCTGGCTGTTGTAATCCCCGAGGACGGACCTATTTTCATTATGGGCCCAGCACTGGAATACGAGCACGTACGCCAAGACGCTCGTTTGATCGATGAGGTCTATGCATATCCCGATTATCCAGGCAAAGAGCATCCAATCAAATATTTCGCAAACGTCCTGAACACGAAGGAACTGGGAAAGGGAAGAATCGCGACCGACTCTTTCGAAGGAGCGGCAGGTGGATACGGATACCGTGGCCCTTCACTGAGCAACGTGATGCGTAATGCCAGATTCCTAGACGGCAGAGACATCATCGACAAAATGAGACTCGTCAAATCAAACTCGGAACTACGATTGTTACGCGAGAGCGCCAAATGGTCGAGGACGGCCCACGACATTCTGCTCGAGAATACATCAGCCGGCTCCTGGGATGTCATTACTGGTGTAAGGGCAAGCCTAGAAGGACTCGAAAGGATGCTGAAACAGTTGAATGGAAGTTATCGCCAACTCAAGTGGGCCCTGTCACCTCTTGTCGTAGGCTATCGTGGACAAGTTGGGCCAGAATCCGCGATACCTCATACAGTCTTCACCAGACGCAAGATCAGGCGTGGAGATGTATTGGTGAGTGAGGCTGGAGTTGAGATCGGCGGCTACACCAGCGAGCTCGAAAGAACGGTCATAGTTGGAAAACCACCCTCTAAGGCCGAGAAGTACTTCACGGCGATGCTGGAGGCGCAAACCTCGGCTCTCAAGACCTTCGGACCTGGAGTAGAATGTCGGACTGTAGACCGAGCAGCAAAAGTCACAGTGCAGAAGCTTGGCTTGGAAAAGCACCTCCTTCATCATACGGGCCATGGAATTGGCCTTGAAGGGCATGAGCCTCCATGGCTTGATCCAGGCGACTTCACAGTCATGAAGCCTGGCATGGTGCTTTCCTGCGAGCCAGGCTTGTATGTCCCAGGTTACGCAGGATTCCGACATTCAGACACTGTGGCGATAACGAAGTCTGGAATGAGTTTCATAACGGAGTATCCGCGAAGCTTAGAGGAACTGACCATTCGCTAGTGAAGGAATGTCTCAGGCTTTGAACCATCTGAAGACGATATAGCGGACTTTGCTGCTGCCCTTCTTCTTGTCGGGGATTGCGATTATGAATTGTTTTCTAACAGTGGTCGCTAATCTTCCGGCTCGAACAACCTCGAAGGGCCCCATTAACGAATCTGGGGTTTCCACGGAGACGATGAAGGGTGCGTGGTCTATTCCGGGGCCACGCTCGTACACTGCAAAATCGGCACCAAACTTGATTCCGGGAGTTACTATGAACCCCTTGTCCCTTAGGTCCCTGTAAACCCTGTAGGCAAGCTCGAAGCCTCTGTAGGTTCGACGCGCAGCGGCCAGCAAGACTTGACGGCCTACACTTTTTCTGCTCTTGGAATCAACGACGATTATTCTTCCTTCTTCGAGAAGATAGAGGCCTTCCATTAGATCGAGTAGAAGCGGAACGTCGAATTCCTGTTCGGGCTTAGGTTTCGGGATTCCCACGGGTTTGCCGAAAAAGCCGGATCTGTAGATTTCAAGGCCAGCTTTGTGATCCCAGACAATCAACCTAGTTCCGACAAGTTCTGCCTCGCCGTGCATCAAGCCGCGATTATTGCTCGGCAATCCCTATGAGATAACCCCGGTGACTTTTGCAGCTTTCTCGGCAGCGGGTTCAGCAATCCCGGTCTCGCCAAGAATCGTATACCGATCCGGCCGGAGCGAATGCGCAGTCATCAATGCCTTGACTACTTGGTCCTCAGATACTTTCAGTTCTTTTGATGTTGTCGGGGCCTTGATCTCTTTCAGAAACAATTTTATGGATTCCCAATTGGACCCTTGAAGATATGAACATAATATTGCGCCGACCCCTGTCCTCTCACCGTGCAAGCTAGTCTCGCCTGCGATGATGTCCAAGGCATGACTGAAAAGGTGCTCGGCACCGCTGCAGGGACGAGAGCTACCTGCAATGCTCATCGCGACTCCGCAACTTATCAAAGCCTCGACAACAGTCCTCACTCCGCCTATGCGGCGCTCTACTATCTCCCTAGCGTTCTTCGTCACAAGCTCGGCACTCATCAAGGCCAGCTCAGCGGCGTAGTCACCATAGTATTCATTTTTCAACTTGTGAGCTAACTGCCAATCCTTAACGGCAGAATACTTTGCGACAACGTCTCCACAACCAGCGGCCAGCAATCTATATGGTGATCCAGCAATTGCCTCTACATCTGTAAGAATCGCGGAGGGTGCCTGCGCACGTATCGAATACGGCTTCTCTGCACCCTTTATCGACGCGTAAGGACTTGCGATCCCATCATGGCTAGCGGCTGTAGGAATGCTCAGGAAGGGAATCCCGCTCTTGGCCGATGCTAGCTTTGCTAAGTCGATGTCTTTGCCCCCTCCGAGCCCGAGCACCAACCTCGCCTTTGTTCTCCTCACCTCCTTTACCACCGAGTCTAGACTGGCCTCCGTCGATTCTTTCACGATGACATGTTCCACTTTCGAGCCTGTCTTCGCAACGGATTTTGCCACTCTGACACCCGCCAACGGATAGGTTACAGGTCCGGATACTATCAGTGCTGTCCCGCGGAATCCCAAACGTTCACAGACCTCGCCTGTCCGGTCCAAAACGCCGCGGCCAACAATTACCTCTCTAGGGAGTTGCATGTAATGGAACGAATCTTGTTTCGAAATCAATCTTGAATCTACACGATTGCCAATACGAGTAAGGCGATAGTTATAGACACCAACTCCAAGAGATAGAATAGGCTTCTCACTCGAACCCCGACACGTCTGATAGAGGACGTCAGATTCTGAAACGTCTCCTTCCCCATCACCCGAACCCTGATACTTGAGCTAGAGACGCCTAATGAGGCATCCTCCAGATCATCAATTCCCTTCTTGACAGCATCCCTTATCCTGGTTATCAACAGGGCCTTGTCGAGATGGGCCCCGACCGGATAATAACCGAGCGGAGACCTGACGAGACCCGTTACGAGATGAGTATCAGTAGTCATTACCTCGCCATCAGCAACGCCTAATTCGCTCAGTGAGGAAAGTATCATTTCTCTGAAACCAGGCTCCATGTTATTCCCATCGATAGTCAGGTAGGCCACGCGCTGGCCTTGGTTGCTCAGCACCAAAACTGACACGCCTCCAGGGCCTATTCCATCTTCAAGTCTAAAATCGTGAAGAGCATCAAAAGAAAAGCCAGCCTTGAACCCGGACTGATCAAGGACTTTCAGCGATCTCAGAACATCCTTGGCAACCAGACCAAGACTTTCGGCTTGGGCAGGCGTTACTACCGTCTCGACGCTCATGCTATTGTGAGCGTCAACCACCGCCACGCCAAGACCCAACGAGTCCCCAATTTGGCGTAGGGTTTCGCCAAGTTCTCGAGGCATATCTTCCATATTCTCTGGGGATAGAGTTAGTATAATCAGCGCTGTGTGGTCGAAGACCTGCCCGCTGGTTTTTGCGGTTTCTCTTACAGCTCTCACCATTATGGACGCCGTCGCCGTAGTTGGTTTAGAGGGAAAATTGGATTCCACATGGTTCAAGAACCTGGAGACATCTTTGCGGGAAATGATGTTCGATTGATGGCCTGATATTCCGTGAGGCACATGTACAATTCCTCCCAGTCTGCTTTCGAGATGTTCCTTCAACTGTGAGGGCAATCCGCCGCTTCCCAGATCACGGTATGGACCAGGATGAAAACTGGAAACTACTAGTGCTCCCTTCCGCCTCCCGTTCTTTCCAAAAAACGCAATGATG